>JAFARZ010000044.1 GCA_019245115.1 Streptosporangiaceae bacterium
CAGTCGATCTGGAAGGACGGCTCGCCGCTGTTCTACGACGAGGTCGGCTACGCGGGCCTGTCCGACACCGGCCGGTACTACATCGGCGGCCTGCTCAAGCACGCGCCTTCGCTGCTGGCCTTCACCAACCCGACCGCGAACTCCTACCACCGGCTCGTTCCCGGCTTCGAGGCTCCGGTCAACCTGGTCTACTCGCAGCGCAACCGCTCGGCCTGCGCCCGGATCCCGATCACCGGCACGAACCCGAAGGCCAAGCGCGTCGAGTTCCGCGTCCCTGACCCGTCCTGCAACCCCTACCTCGCGTTTGCGGCGATGCTGATGGCGGGCCTGGACGGGATCAAGAACAAGATCGAGCCGCCGGAGCCGGTGGACAAGGACCTGTACGAGCTGCCGCCGGACGAGGCGGCCGCGATCCCGCAGGTCCCCGGATCGCTCGACGCGGTGCTCGACACCCTGGAGGCGGACCACGCCTTCCTCACCGAGGGCGGCGTGTTCACCGAGGACCTGATCGAGACCTGGCTGGACTACAAGCGGACCGCCGAGCTCGACGAACTGCGGCTGCGCCCGCACCCGCACGAGTTCGAGCTGTACTACGACGTCTGACGACTAAACCGGTCGTGACCTGCCTCTCCCGTGCGCCCGGGCCGCCCCGGGCTCCCCCCGGCAAACAGCAGCGCTGTGACATCGATGTCGTCCCGGCAGCAGCGATGTGGCAGCGATGTCGTTTGCGGGACGGGTCCGGGCGCCAGGACGGGGGAAGCACGAGGTGCACGGGGCGTCCGTGGCATGAGGTGCGGAGCCGCGTCTGTCCGTCCGCGTCGCTGCGACGGCACGCTGCCTTAGTCCATCCACTCGGGCAGCCGTTCCAGGGCGATCAGTTCCAAGTCAAGGGCCCGGATGCGGTTAAGCGTGCCGAACACGGCCGCCTGGTCCAGGTCACCGACCAGCACCGTGTTCGTGCCGTGGCATTCGATACGGAAGTCCACGAACTCTTCACGATTCGTCTCGCTCAACTCACCAGAGATGACAATCCGGTAGCGGTAGGTGCGCACGTCGCCTCCGACGACAACACGGATGACCGATATCGGAACTATGTACGATTATGATCACGAGGATATCGTGTTTGCGCGCACATATACCCGAATGTTACGCAGCCGCCAGCGTCACTTGCACATGTCTAGTCTCAATAGCGCGGGCAGGCCCTTCCGCGCAGTGTCTGCAATCCAGGCGCTGTAGGTCATGCCGGCGGCCTCCGCAAGCGGGGGGCCGGCGCAGAGTGTCGCGGGAGGGTCAGGACCGGGGCCAGGGGGCGAACCGGGCCCGGAGTTCGGCGACGTCGCCGGGGCCGAGGCCGAAGCGGGCGAAGGCCGCGTCGTCCATCCGGTCAAGCCGCCTGCCCGCGTCGGAGAAGTCCCGGTGGTCCAGGCCCGGGTCGAGCCGCCGGGCGAAGCCGATCACCTGATCCACGCTGTAGCGGGCCAGGGCGGCCCCGGTGTCCACGTAGTCGCGGTCGTAGGCCCGGCTGGCGAGCGCGCACACCTTACCGCCGATCACGTCCTCGAGATCGAGGACGGGACCGACGTCCATGGTCACCGGCCCGCGGCTCCGGTCGAAGTAGGCCATCTGCAGCATCATCTGCTCGCCGCCTGGCGCGGTGACGATCCACTCGGCGAGCCCTTCGCCCATGCCCTCGAAGATGCCGGCCAGCCCGTCGTCCTTGTCCTGACGTTCGGCCTCGAACCCCGCGCCGGTCAGCGCGGCCTCCACGGCATCGGCGGCGGCCGCCACGCCGGCCTCCCGGTCGGTGAACAGGTCGACGTCGGCGGTGAACCGGTCGACCACGCCGTGAGCCATCAGGGCGTTACCGCCGCCCAGGGCGAAGCCGTGCCGGCCGGCGGCGCGCAGGGCGATGGACGCCACCTGGCGGTGGAGATGGCTGACCGGCATCAGGCCGCGGGGACGGCCGCGGGACGCAGGGCCCGGTGCCGCTCCTCCCATGCCTGCCGAACGCCCTTGGGCAGGTGCAGATCCGGCCAGAGGGCGACGAGGGTGGCACCATCGAGGTAGGTGCTGAGGTCCTCCGGGCGGCTCGCTTCGACCAGGACGGTTTCGTACAGCGACCGCAGCATGTACGGGATGCTCAGGTCGAAGGTGCGGTCCGGGCTGCTCCAGAACAGCCGCAGCGGCAACTCGACCGTGCCCTCGGCCGGCCCGCTGAGATCAGCCAGGCTGACGGCGACCACCGCGAGGCGCCCAGGCCGGGACTGGTACCGGGGCCGGGACTTGGCTACTTGCGTGGTGGCCATAGCCATACAGTACACCCCGGACCCGCCCGTGTCGAATATAAGATCGACTGACGGAACTCAGCGCCAGATCCAGCTATCAGTATGCGCCGCTTTCTCGTCCCACGCAGGCTGGATCGATCCGGTGGCGGCGGCGGCCGGCTCGTCAGCGGGCTCCGCGCTGGCCTCCGTCTGGCTCTTCTTGCTGCCCGGCAGAAATCCGACCAAGACGAGGGCGACAGATGATACTGGGACGGCAATGGCGATCACTGTCAGCCACAGTGGCATTCCCCGTTCTCCTCCCTTTGCTCATATGACGCACACGTACCAACGGCAGAGCACTGGAGTGACCCGGTTGTGATCTTCAATCCCGTCCGCCAGAGCCCGTATGGAGCAGCGTACGGAAGGCGGATTACATTACTGTGCGAGTTCGCCCAGAGTTAAAGTGCGCGGGCTCTAGCGAACGGAGGCGACATGACCCCAGAGCAGCCCGTCGTCCGCGCCGCGGCCTCGGCAGATTCCGGACAGATCGCCGCGATCTTCGCCCACTACGTCGCCACCAGCGTGGTCACGTTCGAGGAGGTCGCGCCGAACGCCGAGGACTGGCGGCGGCGGCTCGACGACCTGACCGGGCAGAACCTGCCCTTCCTCGTGGCCGAGGCCAACGGGGACGTCTGCGGGTTCGCCTACGCCAGCCCGTGGCGGCCCAAGCCGGCCTACCGGCACACGGTCGAGGACACGGTCTACCTCTCCCCCCCACACACCGGCCGGGGGATCGGCGGCGCCCTGCTCGGCGAGCTGCTGACCGGGTGCGCGGACGCGGGCGCGCGGCAGGTCATCGCGGTCATCGCCGATTCCGGCAGCGACGCGTCGGCCGCGTTGCACCGCCGGTTCGGCTTCACCGAGGCGGGCCGGCTGTGCGCCGTCGGCCGCAAGCACGGCCGCTGGATCGACACTCTGCTGATGCAAAAAAACCTGGGATCCGGGCGTTGAGCACCGCGTTTACCGCCGGCGAGCAGAACTGGCACGCACGCCTGGGGAAGCTGAGGGACGTAGTGCGCCAGGAACTCGTGGCGAGACAGCT
>JAFARZ010000125.1 GCA_019245115.1 Streptosporangiaceae bacterium
AACGGCCGCACCGAAGGCTTCAACACCCGCAGCAAACTCCTCGAACGCCAGGCCTACGGCCGCGCCAGCTTCAGCTTCCTCCGCAAACGCATCCTGACCTGCTGAAACACCAACCCCGTGACCAACCAGAAATATGCGACAGAGCCGTTTTCCGGCGCCCTATCCTCCGCGAAGCCCTTTTCTTCCACGTCGTCCACCGCAGCTGCCGTCACATAGCGGTCATATCCGGACAAAATCGATACCCGCCACGACACGCCGCAGACTCGATTTGTTTCGGAACGTTCACGGAGTCCTACGTATCCACCGCAAGGCGTAAAACCACCGCACAAACCTGCGGATCCATATCCGGCAAATGCGGATATGAGCGACAGGCGGAGCAACTGGCGGCGACCCGTACGGCCCGAGTCGGCTTCGCTGAGCTGTTAAGTTACCTGCATTGGTCGGGAGGGGTGACAAGTGAAGGCGAATTAAAGGGCCTGCTTAGCTGCGCCGCTATCGGGTGAGGCCGCGATCATCGTGGTTGATTTACGCTCTGCGGTGGATTTGCAGTACCGCAACCCCACTAACCCGCGAATTCATGTCCGGCAAATCTGGATATGTGACCAGAGCGCGCCGGAGCGGACAACGGCGGCCAGCAGTGCCACCAGCAGGGCCATGAGACCGACCCGATCCGGTGCTGCATGAGCCGCTATGTCGCCGACTCCGGTCCGGGCAAGCCGTCATCTTCCCTGGCCGGATCCAGTGGGCTCGTGTATGTGTACGGCGTGCAGCCCGTCAGCCCTTCGCGCGGGTTTCCTCGCGAACCCAGTCGAGGTACGGCGCGGATCCGTCGACAATTGGCAGCGCGATGATTTCCGGCTCGTCGTAGCTATGCCGTTCGTTCAAAAAGTCGGCTAGTTCCTGGTAACGGTCGGCCGGCAGTTTGAACAAGAGCAGCCATTCCTCTTCCCGCTGCACCGCGCTGTCCCACCAGTACGTGGACGCGATCGGGCCGCACACCTGGGCACAGGCCGCCAGCCGAGCCTCGACCACGGCACGGGAAAGCTCCATCGCCTCCGCCCGCGAGTCGGTGGTCGTCTGCACTTGGAGGTACTCAGCGGTACCAGTACCAGCCATGGCACATGATGCTACGCCCACCAGACGAGTACGCTGTGCGGGCACGGGACGGGCGGTCAGAGGGAGTACTCGTGGAGCTGGTGCATTCCGGGAAAGTCCGGGAACTCTACGCGGACGGCGACGATCTCATCATGGTCGCCAGCGACCGGGTAAGCGTCTACGACGTGGTGCTGCCGACCCCGGTACCCGGCAAAGGCCAGGTGCTCACCCAGCTGTCATTGTGGTGGTTCGCGCAGCTAGCCGATGTGGTTCCCAACCACGTGATCTCGGCCACCAGCGTTCCGCCGGAATGGGCCGGGCGTGCGGTCCGGTGCCGGCGCCTGGACATGGTGCCGGTGGAGTGCGTGGCCCGCGGGTACCTGGCTGGCCTTGGCCTGCAGTCCTATAACGAAACGGGCACGATCTCCGGTGTGCCGCTGCCGCCCGGGCTGGTAGAGGGCTCGCGGCTGCCGGAACCGGTGTTCACCCCGACCACGAAGGCCGCGGTGGGGCACGACGAGCCGATGACGTACGAGGAGGTCGTCGCCCTGACCGGTGAAGCGACGGCGGCTTCGCTGCGCCGCGCGACGCTGGAGGTGTACCGCCGGGGCGCGGCGCTGGCCGCCGGGCGCGGCATCATCATCGCCGACACGAAGCTGGAGTTCGGCTTGGCCCCCGACGGCACGCTGGTCCTCGCGGATGAAGTGCTCACGCCGGATTCCTCCCGGTTCTGGCTGATGTCGGAGTGGCGGCCCGGCGGCCCGCAGCGGTCGCTGGACAAGCAGTTCGTCCGCGACTGGTCGTCCCGGCTGGATTGGGACCGCAAACCACCCGGCCCGGCGATCCCGCCCGATGTGGTGGCCGCCACCCAGGCGCGGTATGCCGAACTGTACGAGCGCCTGACACGATGAATCAGCCGGTGTTCGTACTGGGCACGCCCAGGCTCCGGGCGGCCCGTGGTGTGACGGTCGCGACCGGCGTGGCGCTCACCGCCTCCCCCGGCGACGTGATCGCGGTGGAAGGCCCCAACGGCTCGGGCAAGACCACCCTGCTGACCGCGGCCGCCGGGTTGCTGCCCGGCGGGAGTGCGACCGTCCGCCCCGCTTCCGTCAGCTATTCACCCGAACGGGCCGCACTGCTTCCCCGCATCTCCGTGCTCCGCTGGCTGGTGGACCTGGCGCGGACGGCGGGCTTGTCCCGGCGCGAGTCCGTGGTCCAGGCCGGCGAAGTCCTGCGGCGGCTGGGTCTGGAAGCCGCGTCCAGCCGGCCGCTGCGTTTGGCTGGACAGGCCGGAAGAAAAGAGCCTCGTGGAAGAAGGGGCGCCGGTTTTCGGCGCCTTTTCTTCCAGAGGGCTCCCACCTTCCACGAGATGGCCGGACTGCGTGCCCGATATGTGGTGATACGCATAGTGCGGTAGGCTGCGATCACCTTTTGACGCAGGTATAGGCGCCGTAGAGTTTGCGGACGTAGTTGACGCTTACGATCTCGAAACCGGCGATGGTCAGCATCGGCTCGAATAGCCAGCGATATGTGCTGAATTCGGTGCGGATATGTTCCGCGTAATCGGCGCCGGTGTAACCTTCGGCGGAATCGGCGGCGGCTTCGCCGAGCCAGCCGCGGAACACCTCGTCCGCGTCGGCGGCCCGGAAATCGTAGATGAGATCGTGCACCAGCAGCACGCCGCCGGGGCGGAGGATCCGGGCGATGCGGTCGAGCGCGATCGCCTTCCAGAAGTCGGGTAGCTGATGGAGCGCGTGGCGGGTGTAGACCCCGTCCGCGGGCGGACCGTCATGGACGTAGCTGAGAAAACCGGCTCGTATCGTACGCAGGTTGGTAAGGCCTTCGGCTACAGCGCGCTCATCAAGGAAATTCAGCATGGCAGGCGAGACGTCGACGGCCGTCACCTGACCGAACCGGCGCGCGGCCGCCAGGGCGAACTGGCCGGTCCCCGCGCCCAGGTCCACCACGCTGGAGTTCCGGCCGAGCCCATGTGCCTCGAGTATGGCCAGGTCTTCGCCCGGATCGGGATATCCCTGCTTGCGGTCGAACCCAGCCACGAACGTCTCGTCGAGGTGTTCGGGGCCCGCGTACGCCAGCTCGTCTATCATCCAGCTCTCGCTCATCCGCCCATTCTCCCGCTGGATATTTACTACGAGATCGCATATTCTGATCTCGTGATATCCGAGAATGGACTACCCAGCCCGGTGCTGGCCCTGCAGCGCACCACTCATGCCGTTCTGCACGCGCTCGGCGGCGAACTCGCCGATCTGCACCTCACCGCGGCGGAGACCAACGCGCTGGCGAACCTGGCTGACCGGGGCGCGCTTAGCGTCAGCCAGCTCAGCTCCGAAACCGGCACCAAGGCCAGCACCCTGACCAATGTCCTTGACCGGCTGGAAAATCGGGGCTACCTGGTCCGTGAGCCGGACGCCGCGGACCGCCGCTCATTCCGCCTGGTGCTGACCGAATCAGGCGCCACCGTCGCGGCCCGCGCCCGCGAGGCCATCACCGATCTGGAAGACCGAGCGCTCGGCAGCCTCTCCCCCACCCAGATCGCCGGCTTCCACGCCGTCATCACCGCCCTGCGGGAGGTCTCCTGATGCACAATCCGCACCATCAAGCCGACCACGACCTTGGAACCCTTATCGATCCGGAACTCGCGGCGATCCTGCCGGTCATCGCGGTACCGGGGGGTGAATTCCGTCACCGGCAGCACATCCACCTGGCGTTCTGGGCGGTGCGGCGGTACGGCATGCCGGCCGCCACCGACCGGGTCTGTGACTGGATCCGGCACCTGGCGGCGTACCAGCGCGCGCCGCAGAAGTACCACCACACCGTTTCCCGGGCCTGGATGGAACTCGTGGCGCACCACGTTACCGAGGACGGCCTCAGCCGCATAGCGGCTGGCGCCAGATCTCCCGGCGGCGCGGAGCCACACAACGGCGATTTCGACGCGTTCGCTGGACGGCATCCCGCCCTGCTCGACAAACGCCTGCTCAGCCGCCATTACCGGTCCGCGACCCTGGCCAGTGCGCGGGCCCGCCAGAGCTGGGTGGAGCCCGATCTGGTGCCGTTTCCCTGAGCGCTAAGGCCAGTATGGACGGCTGATCGATCACCCACCGCCAGGTGCCGTCCCGCTGGCGCCGGGCGATCTCCACGGTGGCCCCGCCACCGGGCAGCCTGGTGGATGTGAGCGCGATGTCCCCGTTCACGATCGCCGGCTGCTGTCCAGCCGAGCCAAGCGACGGCCGGCCAGCCAGGAACGCGGCGTACGCCGAGCGGATCTGATCATGTCCCACCGTGAGCCGGCCGGCCGGGAAGGCGAGCACCGCGCCCGGCTCATACAGCGCGACGACTCCGTCCACATCGCCCGCGTTGGCCCGTTCCAGGAAAAAGTCGCTGAGATCCTCCGGCCGCCTGGCCGGCTCGTGCCCTGATTCTCCCGTCATGGGCTCACTCTCCCACCGGCCTACGACATTCACCGCCCCCGGGCTAAGGCCCTGGGGAGCATCCAGGATCCGGTCTGCACCGATCCGGAGGAGCCTGGTTCCGCGGTGCCGCCGGGCGCGGCAACGCCTGCGCGGATGGCCTCAGCGTCGGCTAGCGCTAGCTGAGAATCGTCCAGCTGTGTGCGGGCACGACCCCGGGATCCGCAGGTGTGGTCCCGGGGTCAGGCGTGACCGCGACACCCAGGCCACGGACGTCCACCGGGAACCGGAACGGCTCGTCGCCGACGTTCAGCAGGACCGTTACCGTAGCCGCGCCGTCGGCCACGCTACGGTAAGCGATCGCCGTATTGGTCAGGTGCACAGCCGTGGTGCGCGCGCGGACCAGCCAGGGGTGGCGACGCCGGAAACCGATGAGGCGCTGGTGCAAGCGGTAGGCCGGCCAGCCGTCCGGCTCCAGCAGGGCCGGCGTGGCCGGGAACGAAGGGCGGATCGCGTCGTCTCCCCCGGCCCGGTTTTCCTTTGTGCCGCGGAAAGCCTGCTCGTCGCCGTAGTACACGCTGGGGATGCCGCCGACGGTGAACAGCACCGCCAGCGCGTGACCGAAATGCCGGAAGTCAGTGAGCTGGCTGGCCAGCCGCGTCACGTCGTGGTTCCCGGCGAATGTCTGCAGACCCGGAACCCCGTCCAGGAACTCGTTGTGCCGGTCCAGCGTCCACGCCAGCTCGAAGAAGTTCCGGTCGTTCAGCGAGCTCCAGATCGACTTCCACAGCTCGTACTGGGTGATCGACTCCAGGCCGCTGCTCGCGGCGTAGGCCGCGTAGTCGCCGTGGATCATCTCGCCGGTGAACCAGGCGTCCGGGTGCGACGCCCGCACCTCCGGCACGACCTCGCGCCAGAACCCGGGCGGCACCGCGTAGGCGGCGTCCAGCCGCCAGCCGGCCACGCCGCGCTCCAGCCAGTGGGTCATCACCCGGCCCACGTACTCCGCAACCGCCGGATTCGAATGGTCGAGCGCGACCAGCTGCTGGTGTCCCTCGAAGGTCACGAAGCCCCCGGCAGGATCGCGCCGCCACCATTCAGGACGCCCGAACGAACGGCCGACGTGGTTGAACACCCCGTCCAGCACGATCCGCAGTCCGCGCTGGGCCGCCGAGGCGACCAGACTGTCGAAGTCCGCCTCGTCACCGAGCCGTGAGTCGATCCGGAAGTGATCGACGGTGTCGTAGCCGTGGGTCTCGGCGGCGAATACCGGCCCGAGCAGAAGCCCGGAGCAGCCCAGCTCGGCCGCGTATTCCAGCCATTCGACCAGGCGCGGCAGCCGGTGCCGCACCGGCTGTGGCGCCGAACGCTCCGCACCGGTGAAGCCCAGCGGGTACACATGCCACAAGATCGCGTGCTCGGCCCACGATGTCACCGGAGTAACCATAGCGGCAGCCGATGATATACCGGTTACATGGATGTTGCTGCCCAGATGAGCCGGGCTGCGAGCGCCTTGCTGAACGCTCTTGACGAGCGGCAACGTGACCTCGCGGCGCACTCGTTCGAAGACGGCAAAGCCCGGCGCTGGCTGGAGTACCGGCCCAATCCCCGCCCGGGCGCGTGCCTGGCGGAACTGAGTCCTCCGGCCCGCAAGGCCGCGCACCGGCTACTGGCCACCGCGCTGAGCGATTCCGCCTACGCCCAGGCGATGGCGATTATCGCGCTGGAGGAGACCCTCGACCGGCTGGAGGGGTGGCAGCGCAACCGGCACGGCGGCGACTACTGGATCAGCATCTTCGGCGACCCGGGCGACGGTGATCCCTGGGCGTGGCGGTTCGAGGGACACCACCTGTCCGTGTCGATGACCCTCGACGCCGGCCTGGTATCCCCCGCGCCCGTGTTCTTCGGCGCCAACCCGCATCGGGTCAGCTATGCCGGGCGGACGGTGTCCCGTCCGCTCGCTCCCGAAGAGGACCTGGCCCGCGCGCTGCTCGACGCGATGGGCCCGGACGGCCGGGCCGGCGCCGTGGTGGCCGACCAGGCGCCCTACGACATCCGCACCGGCACCAGCCCCAGCGCCGGGCCGCGCATCGAACCGCTTGGCATCAGCTCACTCAGGCTGGGACCGAGCGCGCGCGCCGCACTCAGCCAGCTGGTCGCGCTGTATCTCGACCGGCTCCCGCCCGAACTGGCCACCCCGGAGCAGACCCGCGTCGCCGAAAGCGAGCTCCACTTCGCCTGGGAGGGCCCGCTCATCCCCGGCACCCGGCACTACTACCGGGTGCAGGGCGATGACCTGCTCATCGAGTACGACAACACCACCGACGACGGCAACCACGCGCACACCGTGCTGCGCCGGCCCCGCAGCGACTTCGGCGAGGATCTGCTGACCGCGCATCTACGGCAGGAACACGATCCGGCCGGTCGTGGCACCGTCGGCTAGCCGCTGCAGCCCGTCCGGCACTTCCGACAGCGGCAGCCGCTCGCTGATCAGCGGCCGGATCGCCCCCGCCGCGGCCAGCCTGGTCAGCTCGGCGTGACAGTCTCGTACCGCCTGGGGGTCCATCCGCTGGTAGAGCCCCCAGTGCAGGCCGACGATCGAGTAGTTCTTCACCAGCGCGTGGTTCAGCGCCGCCGAGGGAATGTCCCCGCTGGCGAAACCGACGATAAGGATCCGGCCCTCGAACGCGACGCACTTCACCGAGCGCCGGAACGCCTCGCCTCCCACCGGGTCGTAGATCACGTCGGCCCCCCGTCCGCCGGTGACCTCCTTGACGACCGCGACGAAGTCTTCGCTATGCCGGTCCACCACCACGTCAGCGCCGAGTTCGCGGGCCACCGCCGCCTTGTCCGGGCCACCGGTGACACCGATGACGGTCGCCCCCGCCGCCTTGCCGAGCTGGACCGCGCCGCTGCCGACTCCCCCGGCCGCGGCGTGCACCAGCAGTGTCTCGCCGGCCGCCAGCCGGGCCCGCCGGTGCAGCCCGAACCATCCGGTCTGATATGTGATGTGAAACGGCGCCGCCGCGGCGTCGTCGAGAACCTCCGGCGCGGGCACGACGCTGGCCGCGTCCATGACGGCGAACTCCGCGAACGCCCCCGAGGGCAGCACCGGGCCGCCGATCACCCGGTCGCCGGGTGAGAAGCCTGACCCGCCTGCCACGATCGCGCCGCACAATTCAACCCCTGGAACGAACGGCAGTGGCGGGCGTACCTGGTACGTTCCACGGCACAGGAGCGCGTCGGGAAAGTTGGCCGCCGCCGCGAGCACCCGGACCAGCACCTGTCCCGGACCGGGCACGGGCGCTGCCACCTCCACCAGTTCCAGCACGTCCCGCGGCTCACCGTGCCGGCTGACCTGCCACGCTTTCACCAGGCCTCCTCGTTCACTGGGCCTTCTCGTTCACTGGGCCTCCTCATCCTCGATACGCTGCTGCAGCCGCGACATCCCGCGCAGCCATTTGCCGGTGTCGGTGGCCCGCAGCACGTAGTAGTCACGGACTTCGGGGTGCGGCAGGACGAGGAACCTGCCGTCGCGCATGGCTTCCCACAAGGCGTCGGCGACCTGCTCCGGCTCGATCGCGTTGGCCATCAGCACGACCTGGCCGGCCCGGCCCGAATCGGCGAGCATCTGCGTGCGCACGCCCTGCGGGCACAGGCAGTGCACGGTGAGCCCCCGGTGCCCGTACGTGGCGGCCAGCCACTCCGCGTACGCCTCCGCGGCGTGCTTGGTCACCGAGTACGGCGCTGAGCCGAGCATGGTGAGCAGGCCCGCCGCCGACGCGGTGACCACGAACGTGCCCCGGCCGCGATCCAGCCAGGCCGGCAGCAGCTCGCGCGAGGCCCGCACATGGGCCAGCGCGTTGACCTCCCAGGCGCGCTGCCAGACATCCTCCGGCGTGTCCGGTCCCGTGCCTGCCCCGATCCCCGCGTTCGAGCAGTAGATGTCGATCTCGCCGAGATGCTCCCGGGCGGCGGCGATGATGTCCCGCACGCCGTCCTCGGTGCCCGCGTCGCCGGACACCGGATAACCGCCGATCTCGTCGGCTACCAGCGCGGCGGCCGCCGGGTCGATGTCGTTCACCACAATTCTGGCCGGGGGGAAGCCATCCCCCCGAACCCCCCTGGCTACCGGCACGCCATCCGCCAGCCGGCGCGCGATCGCCCGGCCGATACCGCTGCCGCCGCCGGTAACGACGACACCTGCTCCGTCCTCGATTGCCACGATCGAACTCTATTCCGGGGGTTCCGGGGGCCGGCCCCCGGGCTAACACTGCGTGCGGGACTTGCCGACCAGGGACATAGCGATGTAATTATGTAATTCACGGGTGACGAGGGAGGCGGGGCATATGACGGCGATTCCGGCCCCAGACGCCGCGGCCGTTTCCAGGACGGAAGGGGGCAGGCAGGGCCTGGCCCTGGTAGTCATCGCCTCCGCCCAGCTGATGGTGGTGCTCGACGCCACCATCGTGAACGTGGCGTTGCCCCACATACAGCACGCCCTCGGGTTCTCCGGCAGCGGCCTGGAGTGGGTGGTGAACGCCTACGCCGTGACGTTCGGCGGCCTGCTGCTGCTCGGCGGCCGCGCCGGTGACATCTTCGGCCGCCGGCGGATTTTCATCGGCGGCCTGCTGCTGTTCTCCGCCGCGTCGTTCCTGGGCGGCTTCGCCACCAGCCAGTGGTGGCTGCTGACCGCCCGGGCGATCCAGGGAGTCGGCGGAGCGGTCATCGCACCGACCGCGCTGTCGCTGATCCAGACCAACTTCCCCGAAGGGCAGCCCCGCAACCGCGCGATGGGTGTCTACTCGGCGATGGCGGGCGGAGGCGGTGCGGTCGGCCTGCTGCTGGGCGGGGTGCTGACCACCTACGTGTCGTGGCGCTGGGTGCTGTTCGTCAACGTTCCCATCGGGCTCCTGGTGGCGGCCGCGGCGCCCCGGGTGCTGGCCGAGTCGGCAAGACGGCCGGGCCGGATCGACGTGGCCGGGGCGGTCACCGGCACGGGCGGCGTAGCGCTGCTGGTGTACGGCCTGTCCAAGGCGGCGACCGGGCAGGACGGCGTCTCGCACTGGGGGGACACGCCGGTGATCGTCTCGCTGGTCGCGTCTGTGGTGCTGCTCGTCGCCTTCGTCCTCATCGAACGGCGCAGCTCGCATCCGCTGCTGCCGATGCGAGTGCTCGCGGACCGGAACAGGTCCGGCGCTTACCTGATCATGCTGTGCCTCGGCACCGCGATGTTCGGCATGTTCTTCTTCCTCACCCTGTTCGCGCAGACCGTGCTGGGTTACAGCGCGGTCCGGTCCGGCCTGTCCTTCCTGCCGTTCACCGTCGGGATCGTCACCGCCGCGACGGTGGCGTCGCAGCTCACCGCGCGGATCGGCGCGCGGCCGCTGATCCTGGCTGGCGCCGTCCTGGCCGCGGGCGGCATGTTCTGGTTCTCCCGGCTGACCGAGCATTCCACCTACCCGGCGAACCTGCTCGGCCCGATGCTGGTGACCTCGTTCGGGCTCGGCCTGCTGTTCGTCCCGATGTCCCTGGTCGCACTGCACGGCGTGCAGGAACAGGACGCCGGGGTGGCGGGGAGCCTGCTCAACACCGGCCAGCAGGTCGGCGGCGCCATCGGGCTGGCCGCGCTCGGCACGATCGCGTGGACCACCGTGGCGAACAACGTGCGCAACACGACCGCCGCTATCGCGGCCGGGCACCAGCCACCCGAGACCGTCGCGCAGGTGACCGCGCATGCCCTGGCCACCGGCTTCGCCCGAGGATTCCTGACCTCCGCGGGCATCGCGGTGCTGGCCCTGATCGTGGCGATCGCGGCCATCCGGGTGCGCCGCCAGGACCTGACCGGAGTCCAGCCCGTACCGGAGCCGGAAGCGGCGGAGGAACATCAGGAACGGGCGGCGCTGGCCGCGGCCGTCGTTCCCTGCCGGCACTGCTGAAGCCAGCCATAGCATGCAGCAGCCATAGCATGTCGGCATGGCAACACATGTGGCCCTGCTGCGCGGCATAAACGTGGGGGGCCGGAACAAGATCGGCATGGCCGGTCTCCGGATGGCGGTCAGCTCACTCGGGTACAGCGATGTGTCTACGTATATCCAGAGCGGGAATGTGCTATTCAGCACCCCGGAGACGGATACCACCGTGCTCGCGCAGGAGATCGGAGAGAAGATCGCCAGTACGTTCGTGGTAAATGCCGGGGTTGTCGTGGTGACCAGGGATCAGCTCGCCGCGATCCTCAGCCAGAACCCCTATCCCGGTGAGCCGAACCCGAAGTACGTCCATGTCGTGTTCCTGGGCGCGGAGCCGGACCAGGCGCTGCTCGATCGCATCGCCGCGGCGGGTGAGACCGCGGTGGCCAAGGGGGCGCGGGACAGCGTGACGGTGCGCGGCCGGGTCATGTACCTGCACACACCCGACGGCTACGGAACCAGCGACCTGTCCCAGGCGGTGATGCGGATAACCGTGCCGGTCATGGGCACGGCTCGCAACCTGGCCACGGCCACCAGGCTCCTCGCCCTGTGTGATGGTGCCTCGTGACCGGCCGCGCGGTGCTTGTCACCGGGGCGTCCCGGGGCATCGGACGGGCCATCGCCATGGCCTTCGCGGCGCGCGGGGACCGGGTCGCGGTGCACTACGGCCAGTCCGCGGCGCTGGCCGAACAGGTGCGGGCGGCACTGCCCAATGACGGGCACACGGTGGTGGGCGCTGACCTCGGCGACGCCGACGCCGTCCGGAAGATGGTCGAACAGGCCCATGACGGACTGGGCGGGCTGGACGTCCTGGTGAACAACGCCGGGGTCTATATGGAACACCGTGTGACCGACGTCTCCTACGCCGAGTGGCAGGAGGCCTGGCGGGAGACGCTGGCGGTAAACCTCATTGGAGCCGCCAATGCTATATGGTGCGCGGTGCAATATATGAAGGCCACCGGCGGGAAAATCATTAACGTCTCTTCCCGCGGCGCGTACCGCGGCGAGCCGCGGCATCCCGCCTACGGCGCGAGCAAGGGCGGCCTGAACGCGCTGGGCGGCTCTATGGCGCGGGCGCTCGCGCCATACGGCATCGCGGTCGCGACCGTGGCGCCCGGATACGTCGAGACGGACATGGCCGCCGAGTTCCTGGAGTCCGACCGCGGCGACGAGATCCGCGCCCAGAGCCCGTTCAACCGGGTCGCGACCCCTGAGGAGATCGCGGCGGCGGTGCTGTACCTAGCCTCCCCCGAAGCCGACTGGGCCAGCGGCACCATCATCGACCTGAACGGCGCCTCCTACCTCCGCCCCTGACCCGCCGTGGCAACGCCGCGCCCTCCTGGCCGCGCGCTTCCCCGCCTGGCCCGGTTTTGTAGGGATATAGCCGTTATCTGGACGGTGTTTACGCGGGCAACGTGGAAGAAAAGAGCTTCGCGGAAGAAAGGGTACCGGTTTCCGGCGCCTTTTCTTCCGGATGGCTCTTAATTTCCATAAGATGGCTGGCCCATGTGTCCGTTATGCGGTGATACGTGTAGCTTATCCGGCGAGCGGCGCGGTTTATGGAAGATCTGCATAGCGGACATTTCGGAAATGCGCGTTTTCCGGAATGCTGGCTTTGGGGCTATGACGGTCCGGAATGCTGGCAGCGCCGTCGCCACTCCTGTGTGGCGGGAAAGGCAGCTGGGAGGCTGCCATCGGGTAGGCGACGCCGGTCCGAAGCTGTGGGGCCGGGCCCGGGGGCTGGGGCCGGGCTGGGGCCGGGCTGAGGCCGGGGCTGAGGGGGCGGCCGCTACCCGGGCCGGCCGATCGGGCGGGAGACCTGGGGGTTGACGGGGAAACATGGCCACGCTAGCGTCGACATCACTTAAGAAACTTTCTTATTTGATCCCGCCGCGCTCCCCATCCCCACTGGCGTACTCCTCAACCGAAGGGCCGACGCATGAAGAGACGCACGCCCATACTGGCGGCGCTGGTCGCCGCGAGCGCCACGATCATCGGACTCACCGCACCGAACGTTCTCGCCGTGTCAGGCGCCAGCGGAGCCGCAACCGGCAACGCCGGAGCCGGAGCCGCTAAGCAGTTCTTCGGCGGCAGCCTGCCGCGGCAGGTCTTCGCGCCGTACTTCGAGATGTACAACCCCGAAGCCGGCCTGACCACGCTGTCGCACCAGTCCGGGGCGAAGTACCTGGTCCTGGCATTCCTGCAGACCGCGCAGCCCGGATCCTGCACCGCGTACTGGAACGGCGATCCCACCCAGCCGATCTCGCCGGCCAGCTACGGCAGCGACATCGCGGCCATCCAGGCCGCCGGCGGCAACGTGGTCCCGTCGTTCGGCGGTTACAGCGCGGACACCACCGGCACCGAGATCGCGGACAGCTGCACGAACGTCCCGGCGATCGCGCAGGTCTACGAAAGCCTGATCACTACCTATAACATCCCGCGTATCGACCTGGACGTCGAGGGCGACTCGGTGAACAACGCCGCCGGCATCGACCGGAGGAACAAGGCGATCGCGCTGGTCGAGGCGTGGGCGAAGGCGCACCATCGCGGCATCCAGTTCTCCTACACGCTGCCGACGTTCCCGACCGGGCTGCCCCCGGCCGAGCTGTCCGTGCTGCAGAACGCGGTGGCGAACGGCGCGAAGGTCAGCGTGGTGAACATCATGACCTTCGACTATTACATCGGCACCACGCAGGACATGCTGGCCGACACCGAATCCGCCGCCTCGGCCCTGGTCAGCCAGCTTGGCTCGCTCTACCCGGGGGTGCCGGCGGCGCGGCTGTGGCACATGGTCGGCGTCACCGAGATGCCGGGAATCGACGACTTCGGGACGGCTGAGACATACACCAAGGCCGACGCGGTCGCCACGCTGAAGTGGGCGCTGAGCAAGGGCATCAGCACTTTGTCGTTCTGGGCGCTGCAGCGCGACAACGGCAGCTGTCCCGGGACCAAGGGCGCGGACAGCTGTTCCGGGCTGAATCAGCCGGCCTGGTTCTTCAGCCACGTCTTCGAAGGCTTCACTCGCTAAGAGACGTGACCGCGGCTCCCCCCCGCCGCGGTCACCAGGCTCACGTCACTGGGCGCCAAGAGCGGCCATGACCTGAGTCCAGGCGAGCTCGGCACCGGCGGCGAGACATCCGTCTACCACGGCGTCGGTGCCGAGCGCGCTGACCTTTATCTCCGGCCGGACCGGGGAGAGCTGATCGAGTTCAGCGCCGACCATCTCGGCGAACCCCGGCGCCCGGCCGATGCCGCCGCCGAGCACGATCAGCTCGGGGTCCACCACGGCGACCACGGCGCAGATGGCCCGCGCGGCCAGGCACGCCTCCTCAGCCACAACCGCCGCCGCCCGGGCATCCCCCGCGTCCGCGGCCTCGAAAACCCGCCGCGCCGACAACGGGCCGCGCATGCCAGCCCGGCGGGCGGCCCGGACCACACTGGCCGCGGAGGCGGCTGCCTCGAACGTGCCTCGTTTGCGCGCCTCGTTCTCGTCGACGGCGGAGCCGCCGGTCAGCGGCAGGTAAGCGATCTCCCCCGCGACGCCGTGCGCCCCCCGCACCAGCTGGCCTCCGATGACCAGCCCCATGCCGATGCCGCTGCCGAAGTGCACGAAGGCGAAGTGTTCCACCTCCTGACCGTGACCGAGCGCCCGCTCGGCCAGCGCGGACGCGTCGACATCGTTCTCCAGCACCAGCGACGTCCCGAACGCCTCGCGCAGACCCGCCAGCGCCGACGGCCGGTCCCACCCGGGCAGGTGGCCGGACAGCTTTATCGCGTCCCGCCGTGGATCGTAGACACCTGGGCTGCCGATCACGGTCTGGGTTATGGCCGTACGGAACACCCCGGCCTCCGCACACAGCAAGTCGGCCAGCTCGACCAGCTCGGCCACCCGGCCCCGGACGCTGGTTGCCCGCGCCCGCAGCGACGACCGCGCCCTGATCTCACCGGTAAGGCCGGCCAGCCCGCCGCGGACGAAGTCGTGACCGACGTCGAGGCCGAGGATGAGGCCGGCGTCAGGCGTGATCTCGTAAAGCTGCGCGGTCCGGCCCGGCACGCCGGTGCGCTGCCCCGCGATGCGCACCAGGCCAGCCCGCTCCACGTTGCCGAGCGCGAGCGACACCGTTGGCTTGGAGAGCCCGGACACCCGCGCCAGCTCGGCGCGCGAGCACCGGCCGAGCTGACGGATGTGCTCGAGCAGCAACTGCTCATTCATCGCCCGGATCAGCGACGGCCGCGCGGCAGCCCAGCGGGATCCGGCCAGCCCGTTCGGGGCCGGAGGTACCGCCTGGCCCGGCGGTGCGACCTGGCCCGTGGGTTCAGTGGATGCGGACGGCACGGCAGGGGTAGTCACGGGCTGCCTACCACGGGGCCACCTCCGGGATGGTTGCCTGAACGAGGGGGGTCCGGGGGGATGCCTCCCCCCGGTGGGAAACCGGGGTAAAAACCGGGGTCCGGGGACCGCTCCCCGGGAAACATCGTGTCATGACTTGTTACATGCGGAGTCTTGTGACGGATAGATAGTTAGGATACTGTCCTAACAATCTTCATGGAAGAGTCTTTCCCCGACATCCGGTAACAATAAGCCTCATCGTGACAGTAAGGACTTACGGCATGAGACGCCTCACTACAATCGGGGTCTTCATCGCAGCCGGCCTGCTCGCGGCCGGTTGCAGCGCCGGTGCCGGCTCGGGCTCTGGGGGCTCGGGGGGCTCGAGCGGCAACAAGACCACCAGCAGCGTGCTGGTCCTGGACAACGAGAACGGCTCGCCCTGGACGTGTGACTTCAACCCCTTCCTCGGGGCTGACAACCCGTTCCTTGACTTCGGTTACGAGTACGAGCCGCTCATCTACGTGAACCCGCTGCAGAACGGCGCGACCACCCCCATGCTGGCCACCTCCTATTCATGGAGCGCTGACCACAAGGACCTGACGTTCCAGATCAGGCAGGGCGTGAAGTGGAGCGACGGCCAGCCGTTCACCGCGGCAGACGTCGTTTACACGTTCGACCTGGTCAAAGGCAACACCGCGCTGGATAACTTCGGACTGCACAGCGTGATCTCCAGCGTCACGCAGGACTCGGCGAACTCGGTGACGGTGCACCTCAACAGCACCAACCAGCCGTACTTCTATTACATCGCCGACGAGACCCCGATGGTGCCGAAGCACATCTGGTCCACGGTCGCCAAGCCGGACGCGTACCCGGACAACCACCCGGTCGGCACCGGCCCGTACCTGATGAACAAGTGCACCCCGCAGAACGTCGAGTACAAGGCCAACCCGCACTACTGGCAGCCCGGCCTGCCAAAGGTGCAGACACTGGAATACCCGGCGTACCTGGACAACAACACCGCCAACAACGACCTGGCCAGCGGGAAGGACCAATGGGGCTCGCAGTACATCCCGGGCATCCAGCAGTTCTACCTGGCGAAGAGCCCCAGCTACCACTACTGGTTCCCGCCCACGGTGAACCTCACCATGATCCCGAACCTGAGCGACCCGCAACTGAAGGACCCGAAGGTCCGGCTGGCCATGTCGTACGCGCTGAACCGCCAGCAGATATCCACGATCGGCGAGTCCGGCTACGAACTGCCCGGCAATCAGACCGGCATCGTCACGCCGACGTTCAGCGCCGACGAGAGCTCCCAGGCGCTGGCCGCGCTCGGTAACGGATATGACCCGGCCAAGGCCAAGTCGCTGCTCGCACAGGCCGGTTACCACATGGGCTCGGACGGCATCATGGTGAACGCCGCCGGCCAGAAGCTGTCGTTCGGCATCATCAACAACGCCGGGTTCTCCGACTGGGTAGCCGCGGTGCAGGTGGCGCAGCAGCAGCTCAAGGCGGTAGGTATCCAGATCACCCCGCACAACCAGGACGGGAACACCTTCACGGCGAACCTGTACAAGGGCGACTTCCAGCTGGCCTTCTACGACCAGCAGATCTTCGGCCCGAGCCCGTGGTACGAGCTGAACAACTGGCTGAACTCGGCGAACGCGACCCCGATCGGCACCGAAGGCGGCACGAACTACGAGCGGTACAAGGACACGTCCACCGACGCGCTGCTGAACCAGTTCCTCACCGCCTCCACCACTGACCAGCAGAAGTCGATCCTGGCCCAGCTGCAGATGGTCATGGTGACGCAGGCGCCGATCATCCCGGTGCTCGAGGCGGTCGACTGGTTCCAGTACGACTCTGGCAAGTTCAGCGGCTGGCCCACGGCGTCGAATCCGTACGCTCAGCCAGCCATCTACGCCTACCCGGACCTGGAGCAGGTGCTGCTGCACCTGACCCCGGCCGGCTAGGCAGCGACCCAGAGAGCACGCCACGTGCCAGGGATCCCCTCACTCCCCTGGCACGTGGCGGCCCGCACGACCGGACCACGACGAGCAGGGAGTAACTGAGCCTTGCGATACGCACTGCGCCGCCTCGGCTTCTTCATCCTCACGCTGTGGGCGGCGCTCACCATAAACTTCTTCCTGCCGAGGCTGATGCCGGGCAACCCGGCGGACGCGATGGTGAGCAAGTACCGAGGCAACATCACCCCGGCGACGTTGCATCAGCTTGAGGTGCTGTTCGGCCTCAACACCCAGCAGAACCTGTTCTTCCAGTACCTCCACTACCTGGGCCAGGTCCTCACCGGGAACTTCGGCACGTCCCTGGAGTTCTACCCGAGATCGGTGTCGTCGATGATCGGCGGCGCGCTGTGGTGGACGCTCGGCCTCGTCGGCATCACGACGATCATCGCGTTCCTGCTCGGCACCGGGATCGGCATCGTCTCGGCGTGGCGGCGCGGCGGCACGCTAGACAGCATCGTGCCGCCGGTGTTCGTGATCACCTCGGCGATCCCGTACTTCTGGGTAGGCCTGATGCTGGTGCTTATCTTCTCTTTCGCCGTGCACGCGTTCCCCAGCGCGGGGGCTTACTACACCTCTACCGACAGTCCCGGCCTGAACCTCACCTTCATCCAGGACGTGATCAACCACGCGTTCCTGCCCGCGCTGGCGCTGACCATCACCACGATCGGCACCTGGATCCTGACCATGCGGAACACGATGATCACCACGCTGGCCGAGGACTACGTGCGGATGGCGCGGGCCAAGGGCCTGCCGGGCCGGCGGATCATGTTCGACTACGCGGCGCGTAACGCGATCCTGCCTAACCTCACCGGGTTCGCGATGTCGCTCGGCTTCGTACTCAGCGGCGCGATCCTGGTCGAGGACGTGTTCAACTACCCGGGCGTCGGCCAGCTGCTGCTGACGGCGGTGCACTCCGAGGACTACCCGCTGATGCAGGCCCTGTTCCTGCTCATCACCGTCGCGGTGCTGCTGGCGATCCTGGCCGCGGACATTATCACCGCGCTGCTCGATCCGCGGACAAGGACGGCCCGATGAGGAGAGCACAGTAGCCATGGCAGCACCAGTAACCGCCGAAAGGCCGGCCGCCAGGCAGCTCCCCGGCGGGCACGCGCTGCGCCGGATCGGCAAGGCCATCCGGTCCAACCGCAAGGCCACCGCGGGCACCGTCCTGCTCGTGCTGTTCACGCTGATCTCGCTGTTCCCCGGCGTGATCGCGCACGATGACCCGGTCCAGGACGCGTACACACCGCGCCTGGGCTTCTCCACCGCGCACCTGCTCGGCACCAATTCCTTCGGCCAGGACCTGTGGTCGCAGGTGGTCTACGGCACCAGGAACGTGCTGGAGATCGCCATCGTGGTCGGGCTGCTCACCACCGGCATCGCGGTGATCATCGGCGTCGCCGCCGCTTACCTCGGCGGGGTGTGGGACGGCGTGCTGAGCGTGTTCACCGATATCCTGCTGGTCATCCCGCTGTTCCCGCTCCTGATCGTCATCGCCGCTTACACGAACGGCGCGAACATGTTCGTGCTGATCGCCGCGATCACGCTCACCGGCTGGTCGTACACCGCACGGCAGCTCAGATCGCAGGCGCTGACCCTGCGCAGCCGTGACTTCCTCGAGGCGGCCCGGGTTCGCGGCGAGCGGCGTCTGTACGTCATCCTGGTCGAAGTCATCCCCACGATGACCTCACTGATCGTGGCGAGCTTCCTTACCAACGCGCTGTACGCGATCTTGTTCTCCTCCGGCCTGCAGTTCGTCGGGCTTGGCGACCCGAACACGGTGAGCTGGGGTACCACGCTGTACTGGGCGCAGAACGAGGCCGCGCTGCAGACCGGCTACCCGCAGTGGGCTATCGCGCCCGGCCTGTGTATCGCCGCGATGGGCGCCGCGTTCGCGCTGCTCAACTACGCCTTCGACGAGATCGGCAACCCGGCGCTCCGGCCGGTCCGCAGGCCCAGGAGGAGGCGGAATGCCTGACCCCATCCTCGAGGTGGAAAACCTGTCGGTGGACTACCTGATGGACAGCGGACCGGTCCGCGCCGTCGACGACGTCAGCTTCACCCTCGGCGGCAGGGAGTTCCTGGCCATTGTCGGCGAGTCCGGCTGCGGCAAGTCGACGCTGCTGTTCGCCATCGCCCAGCTGCTCGCCCCGCCCGCCGAGGTCGCGGCCGGGAGTGTGAAGTTCCAGGGCACCAACCTGGTACGGCTGTCCGACAAGGACCTGAGCGCGGTCCGCTGGCGGGACATCAGCGTGGTGATGCAGTCGGCGATGAACGCGCTGAACCCGGTCAAGTCGATCGGTGCCCAGTTCAAGGACGCGATGCGCGCACACGGTAAGTACTCCGGGCAGGAGATCACCGACCGGTCGGCCGAGGTGCTGAAGATGGTCGGTATCGATCCGGTGCACCTGCGCAGCTATCCGCACCAGCTGTCCGGCGGTATGCGGCAGCGGTCGATGATCGCGATGGCGATGCTGTTCACCCCCGACCTGATCATCATGGATGAGCCGACCTCGGCGCTGGACGTGGTGGCGCAGCGGGCGCTGATGGTGCAGATCAAGGAGCTGCAGGAGCAGTTCGGCTTCGCGATCATCTTCGTCACCCACGACATGTCGCTGGTCAGCCATTTCTCCGACCGGCTCATGGTGATGTACGCCGGGCAGACCGCCGAGGTCGGCGCCACCCGGGACATCTTCGACCGGCCTCAGCACCCCTACACCAAGGGGCTGCTGGAGGCATTCCCGTCGGTACGCGGCCCGAAGACGCCGCTGAAAGGCATTACCGGCAGCCCGCCGGACCTGGCCCAGCTGCCGCCCGGCTGCCGGTTCCAGCCTCGCTGTCCGGTTGCCTTCGACGAATGCCTCACCCACCAGCCCGAGCTGTACCCGGTGAACGCGTCGCTGGCTCGCTGCCTGCGGGTCCGGGACCGCCAAGCCGATCCGGACCGGATGAAGGACGGGGTGCGATGAGCGAGTTGCTGAAGACCGACCGTCTCACCCGGCACTTCAAGATCGGCAACGCGCTGTCCCGGCGCACCCTGCACGCGGTGGACGACGTCAGCTTCGCCGTCGGCGAGCGGGAAATCATCGCGCTGGCCGGCGAATCCGGCAGCGGCAAGTCGACGATCGCCCGGCTGCTGGCCCGCATCTACGAACCGACCGCCGGAACGATCACGTTCGAAGGCCGGGACCTGCGGACGATGCGCGGCCGAAAGGACAAGCTGAAGTACAGCGGCCAGGTGCCGATGGTGTTCCAGGACCCCTTCGCTTCGATAAACCCGGTGTTCCGGGTATCCCACGGCATCCTGCGCGGCCTCAAGCTGCACCGTCCCGAGCTGACCGCCAAGCAGCGGCAGGAGGAGGCGGAGCGCACGTTCGAGGTGGTCGGGCTGAACCCGAAGATGCTGGAGCGCTTCCCTTACGAGTTGTCCGGCGGACAGCGGCAGCGGGTCGGCTTCGCTCAGGCGCTGGCCATGCGGCCGAAGCTGATCCTGGCCGACGAGCCGGTCTCGATGCTGGACGTGTCGATCCGGATCGGGCTGCTCAACTTGATGGCGAAGCTGCGCGACGAGCAGGGCGTGTCCATTCTGTACATCACGCACGACATCGCCAGCGCGCGGTATGTGGCGGACCGGCTGATCGTGATGTATGCGGGCCGGATCGCCGAGACCGGGCCGATCGAAGACGTGCTGACCACACCACGGCACCCGTACACCCAGCTCCTGCTGTCCGCGGTCCCGGATCCGCGGGCCCCGCTGACCGAGGTGACCGACCGGGGCGAGCCGCCTCGCGTGGTGGACCCCACTCCCGGCTGCCGGTTCCGCTGGCGGTGCCCGCTGGCCATCGACAGGTGTCACCAGGTAACGCCGGATCCGGCCGAGCTCCTGCCCGGCCACGAGGTCGCCTGCCACGTCGCCGCGGCCGGCGCGGATGTGAAGGCATTCACCTTCAGCTGAGGGACCGGCAGCTGAGGGACCAACTGAGAAGAACAGGGATGCGATAGTGACCGACCAGGCTAGCCAGCGGCTGCGAGCCGGTGACCAGGCGCCGGAGTTCACCCTCCCGGACGCCGACGGTACGCCGGTGAGCCTGTCGTCCCTGCGGGGGAAGCAGGTGATCGTGTACTTCTACCCGGCGGCGATGACACCCGGCTGCACCACGCAGGCACGGGACTTTCGCGACGTTCTCGACGACCTCGCGGCCGGAGGATTCAGCGTGGTGGGAATCTCCCCGGACACGCCGCAGCGGCTGGCCGAGTTCCGGCAGCGGGAGAGGATCACCTTTCCGCTGCTGTCGGACCGCGATCACGCGGTGCACGCTTCATACGGAGCCTATGGGGAGAAACTGCGGTTCGGTCAGCTGGTGGTCGGGGTGATCCGGTCCACGTTCGTGATCGACGCGACCGGCACGATCGCCTCGGCCGAGTACAACGTCAACCCAGACGGCCACGTCTCCCGCCTGCGCGAGGAGCTCAGCCTGTGAGCGAAGGGGGGACACCGTGACCAAACTGGCGATTCTCGGCGGCGGCGGGTTCCGGGTACCGCTGGTGCATCGCGCGCTGCTGCGCGCCTCCGGGACGCTGGCCGGGCTCGACGTCGTGCTGTTCGATCCCGATCCGGGCCGGCTCGCGGTGATAGAGACGGTGCTGGCCCAGCAGGCAGAAGCCCTCCGGAGCGCGGCCGGCCAGGGTACCGGTCCCGCGCCGGAGGTCAGCTCGACCACCGACCTGAGCGTCGCGCTGGACGGCGCAGACTTCGTGTTCTCGGCCATCCGGGTCGGCGGCCTCGCCGGGCGGGTCAATGACGAACACGTGGCCCTGCGCCACGGCGTGCTCGGTCAGGAGACCACCGGCCCTGGCGGTATCGCCTACGGTTTGCGGACGATCCCCGTCGCCGTGCGGATCGCCGAGGAGGCCGCCAGGCTGTGCCCCGGAGCATGGGTTATCAACTTCACCAATCCGGCTGGCATGATCACCGAGGCGATGCGGTCCGTGCTGGGCGAGCGCGTGATCGGGATCTGCGACACGCCGGGCGGGCTGTACCGGAGGGCCGCGGCGGCACTCGGTATCCCGGCCGACGCCGTCCGCCCGGATTACGTGGGCCTGAACCACCTCGGGTGGCTGCGCGGGCTGAGCTACCAGGGGCGGGATGTCCTGCCTGATCTCCTCGCCGATGACCAGGCGCTGGCCGGGCTCGAGGAGACCCTCATGTTCGGCGCGTCCTGGCTGCGCACGCTCGGCTGCGTCCCGAACGAGTACCTCTTCTACTACTACTTCAACAGAGAGGCGATCAGCTCGATCCGCGCGATGGAGGGAACCCGGGGTGAGTTCCTGGCCCGGCAGCAGGCTGAGTTCTACGCCGCGGCCGCGGCGGCGCCGGATCGCGCGCTCGCGCTGTGGCGCGCGACCAGCGACGATCGGCGAGCTCGGTACATGGCCGAGGCGCGCCCGCCGGGCGCCGCGCATGACACGGACGCCGCGCATGACACGGGCGGCCACGACGAGGAGATAGCCGGATACGAGGGGGTCGCGTTGAACGTGATGACCGCGATCGCGGAGGACCAGGAAAAGGTGATCATTCTCAACGTGCCAGGCCGCGGTGCGCTCAGCGGTCTCGACGGCGACGCGGTCGTGGAGCTTCCGTGCGCCGTGAACGCCACCGGCGCGCATCCGCTGGCCACTGCCCCGCCGCTGCCCTCTCAGCTCGGCCTTATGCAGCAGGTCAAGGCCGTGGAGCGGTTCACCATCGAGGCGGCGACCACGGGTTCGCCGGACGCGGCGCTGCGGGCATTCGCCCTGCACCCCCTGGTCGACTCGGTGTCAGTGGCACGTGAACTGGTTAACGGCTACATCGCGGCGATCCCAGAGGTCGCCCGCGTGCTCGGCGCCGGCGCCTCGGCCGGGGCGGCCTTGTGACAGCGCGCGCGGCCGGGCAGGCTTCTCCGCTGCCGGGCCCTCTCGCCGGCCGTCTGGCCGATCCGTGCGCCGAGCGGAACCGGGTCCAGCTCGGCGGCGGCCCCGGTCTGGACGTGTTCCTGTCCGGCACGGTGTTCATGGACGTGATCTTCACCGGCCTGAAGGGCACGCCAGCACCAGGTACCGAGATTCTCACCTCCGGGCTCGGGTCCGCGCCCGGCGGCATCGCCAATCTGGCGGTCGCGCTCAGCCGGCTCGGGCTGAAGGTAGGGCTCGCCGCCGCATTCGGTGACGACATGTTCGGCAGCTACCTGTGGCGCACCCTCGCCGAGCAGGAGGGGGTCGACCTGTCCGAGTCGCGGCAGCTTCCCGGCTGGCCGACGCCGGTGACCGTGTCGCTGTCCGACGGAAGCGACCGGAGCATGATCACCTACAGCGAGCCGCCACCGCTCGACCCGGCCAAGCTCGTTACGTCGGTGCCGCCCGTCCGGGCCTGCTTCAGCCACATCGGCTCGCCCCCTCCGCAATGGGTCCGCGAGGCACGTGCCAGCGGCGCCATTGTCTTCGCCGACGTGGGCTGGGACCCGTCGGGTGCCTGGTCGCCCTCGGTACTGGATCGCCTGGGCGCGGTTGACGTGTTCGTGCCGAACGCCATCGAGGCGATGTCCTACACGCGCACCTCGTCTCCCGAGGCGGCTCTCGCCGCCCTGGGCGGCAGGGCGCCGGTATGCGTGGTCAAGGCCGGCCCGAACGGGGCGCTCGGCATCGACAGCCGCACCGGTGAACAGGCCAGTGCGCCGGCGCTCCCGGTCACCGTGCTGGATCCGACCGGCGCGGGTGATGTGTTCAACGCCGGGTTCATCTTCGGCACCCTGGCTGGCTGGCCGCTCGCGCAGCGGCTGAGGTTCGCCAACCTCTGTGCCGGGCTATCGGTCCGGCATCATTCCGGATCGCTCGGCGCGCCGTGCTGGGGCGAGATCGCGGACTGGGGCGAGAACCAGGACGTGCCCGCTGACACCCTGGCCGACTACGCCTTCGTCCTTCCCTATATCCCCGACGCGGCCGCCGACACAGTGGTCCGCGCCCTTCCCACGGTGCGAACATGAAACTAACTGTCATCGGTGGTGGATCCACCTACACTCCCGAACTCGCCGATGGTCTGGCCCGGCTCAACCTGCCGGTCGACGAACTGGTGCTGGTCGACCCGGATCTTGACCGGCTGTCCGCCGTCGGCGCCGTGTCGGCCCGGATCATGGGACGCTACGGGCACCCGGCGCGGGTCCGCTGGACCTCCAGCCTCGACGACGGCCTGGAGGGAGCGGACTCGGTGCTGATCCAGCTCCGAATCGGCGGCCAGGCGGCCCGTCAGCGCGACGAGACCTGGCCGCTCGACTGCGGCTGTGTCGGTCAGGAAACCACCGGGGCTGGCGGCCTTGCAAAAGCTCTCCGCACGGTGCCCATAGTTATTGATATCGCCGAACGTACGGCGCGACGGGCTTCGCCCTACGCGACGATAATCGACTTCACCAATCCGGTGGGCATCGTCACGCGGGCTTTGCTGACCGGCGGCTACCGGGCGATCGGGTTGTGCAACGTCGCGATCGGCTTCCAGCGCAAGTTCGCCGCGATGCTCGGGGTCGAGCCGGCGCGGGTGGCGCTCGGCCACGTCGGCCTGAACCACCTCACGTGGGAGCGCTCGGTCACGGTAGATGGCACCGACCGGCTGCCCGGTTTGCTCGACGCGCACGTCAAGGAGATCAGCGACGAGATTGAGTTGCCGGTGTCGCTGGTGCAGTCGCTCGGCATGGTGCCGTCCTACTACCTCCGCTACTACTACGCGCACGACAAGGTCGTCAGCGAACTGCGTGGTACGCGTACCCGCGCGGAGGTCGTCATGGAGGTGGAGCGGGATCTGCTGCGTCAGTATCTTGACCCGGCCCTGGACCGCAAGCCGGAGGCACTGTCCAAGCGCGGCGGCGCGTTCTATTCCGAAGCCGCGGTCGACCTGCTCGTCGCACTGACCGGCTCCTCCGACAGCCCCCTGGTCGTCAACGTCACGAACGAGGGCACGCTCCCGTTCCTCCCTTCGGACGCGGTCATCGAGGTTCCCGCGGCGATCGACGCGACGGGGGCGGCGCCGTTGCCGGTCTCCCCGGTCGGACCGTTGTTGCGCGGCCTGATCGCCCACGTCTACGCGTACGAGGAACTGGCGCTTGACGCCGCGATCCACGGCGGCCGGCAGCGCGTCTACGACGCGCTGCTCGCCCACCCGCTGGTGGGCCAGTACGACGTGGCGGAATGCCTGACGGATAAGTTGCTCGCCGAGAACGCGAGGTACCTCCCATGGGCGTGACCACCCTGGGCACCATTGCCCTCGCCGGAATGATGGGTATTACGGCTGTTATAGCAACCAAGACAACCATCATTTCCGCGGAGGTGCGCATCAACCAAGTCGGTTACGTCACTAATGCGTCGAAGGTCGCGTTCGCGATGCTGCCGCAACGCGTAGCAAACGTGGCGTTCACGATCACCGCTGGGAACCGTGTCGTGTTCCGGGGAGTTTCCCGCGACGACCTCGGTGCGTGGAACAAGAACTATCCGGCGGTTTATGAACTCGACTTTTCGTCGTTGCGATCTTCTGGGACCTATCGCGTCCACGTAGGGTCAGCCGTATCGTCGGCGTTCGCTATCGCCAGCCCGGCCGTTCTCTATACCCGACTGGTCAACAACGGTGTGCGTTACTTCACCTCGGAACGCGACGGGCCGGACGTGAACCCGTCGGTGCTGAACCGCCAGCCGGCCAACCTGACCGATGAGCACGCCTACGTGTATGCCGATCCGGACTACGACAGCAACGACAACCTGATCGGCACGTTCCACAAGATAGGCGGGCCGGTCGACGTGTCCGGCGGCTGGTTCGACGCCGGTGGCGGCTACGAGAAGTTCGCCTACACGGCCAGTTACGCCGACGCCTTGCTGCTCATGGCACAAAGAGCTCTGTTGAATAAGCAGGGCCCCCGGGAGTCCGCGACGCTAGGGGCGGAGGCGCAGTTCGGGCTGGAGTGGCTGGCCAAGCTGTGGAACCCGGCCCAGAAGGTGATGTACATCCAGGTCGGCATCGGCAACGGCAGCGCACCGACCAAGCAGTACCCGAACGGCCAGATACAGGGCGACTACAACTTCTGGTTCACGCCGCAGAGCGAGGACCGGCTGAACGTGAGCAAGGGCGGCGACCCCGGCCCGACCGCGTACTACGTCAAGTACCGGCCGGTGTTTGAGGCCGCGCCGCCTGGCCAGCCGGTGAGCCCGGAGCTGGCGGGCCGGTTCGCCGCCGACTTCGCCCTCGCCGCGCAGTTGCGGGCCAAGGGCGACCCGGTGGGTGCGCGGGAACTGCTCACGCTGGCGCGCGGTGTCTACGCGGACGCCAGGACCACGAACGTCGGGCAGATCACGACCACGTTCCCGCACGACTACTACCCGGGAAGCGAATGGCAGAGCGCCATGGCGTGGGGCGCCGCTGAACTGGCCCTGGCCGACGCGGCCACGGGAGCGTCATCCGCCCAGCTGCACACCGACCTGGAAGCGGCGGCCAGGTGGACCAGGGCATACCTCGCCGAAGGTCCCCATCGCGACACGTTCAACCTGTATGACAACGGCGCGGTCGCCGAGGCCGAATTGCTGCGGGCGATGCACGCGACGGATCAGCGGGTGATCGCGCCGGGCACGGTACTGAACGACATGGCCGCGCAGCTGCGGGCCGGACAGGCCGCGGCGAAGGGCGATCCTTTCCAGCTCGGCACCCAGCTGGGCGCCTCCGACGCGTCGCCGCACGCGTTCGGCCTGTACATCACGAACGCCCTCTACACCGAAAACGGCGGCTCCACCCAGTACCGGTCGTTCGCCCAGCAGCAGCTGAACTTCGCGCTCGGCGCCAACGCCTGGGGCAGCTCGTTCGTAGCCGGCGCCGGCAGCACGTTCCCGCACTGCATGCAGAGCGAGATCGCCAACCTGAATAGCGGCATCCAATTGGGTGCCACAACCGACGGCCCGAGCGGCACTTCCAACTTCACCGGCCTGGGCACTGCCCCGGGGATGAGGGCGTGCAGCGCCGGAAACTATGGTCCGTTCGATACCGCGACAGCCAGCTATGAGGACAACGTGGTGGCCTGGCCGTCGGTTGAGCCGGCCGACGACTACACGGCTAACTCGCTGTTCGCCTTCGCATTGGGCGCGGTGGGTCTTGGCTGAAATCGGCAAGGGCGCGATCCTGGCGCTGGACGGCGGCAACAGCAAGACGGACGTCGCCCTGGTCTCCACCGACGGCGCGGTGCTGGCATCCGTACGCGGCGCTGGGGTCAACTCTCATGAGTCCGGGGCGGACTCCACCGTCCGTGGCCTGGACGAACTCGTCCAGCGGGTGGTGCGGCAGGCCGGTGAGGTCCCGGTGCTGCACACCGTGGCATGCCTGGCCAACGCGGACCTGCCCGAGGAGGAAGAGGAACTGGCTGCCGAGGTACGGGCCGCGGGGTGGAGCCCGACCAGCACGGTGGTCAACGACACGTTCGCGATCCTCCGCTCTGGGCTGCGCGACGACGAACCGCACTGGGGCGTCGCGGTGGTCTGCGGCGCGGGCATCAACTGCGTCGGCGTGGCCCCGGATGGCCGCGTGACCAGGTTTCTCGCCCTCGGCCAGCTCACCGGCGACTGGGGCGGCGGGTACGGCCTGGGTCGCGAGGTCATGTGGCACGCCATTCGCGACGAGGACGGCCGCGGTCCCCGGACCGCACTCACCCAGCGCGTGCGGGAGTTCTTCAACGCGGACAGGGTCGAGGACGTGGCCGTCGGCATCCACAAGGGCAAGGTAGCGGACGAGGAACTGAACGGCCTGGCCCCGCTCCTGCTGCGGACTTCAGCCGCGGGCGACGAGGTCGCCCGCGGCATCGTCGGCCACCTCGCCGAGGAGATCGCGATCCTGGCCGTCGTAGCCATGCGGCGTCTCGCCCTCACCGCTCTCGCCACCCCGGTCGTGCTCGGCGGCGGCGTGATCACGGCCGGGGACCGGATCTTGATGACCGGCATCACCGACCGCTTGACCCAGGTCGCACCGAGCGCCCAGATCCGCGTCATCGACGTTCCGCCCGTGGTGGGCGCGGCGCTGCTCGCCCTCGACCACGTCCAGGCCCCGCCCACGGCCGAGTCCTGCCTGCGGGCCAGCTTCGCCCGGATGGCCCGGTGAGGGTGCTCACCGCTCTGTTCTGTCGAGCCACTTCGGGACGAATACGGGTTCCCACGTGCTCAGCCGGTCGAGCATCCGGCCAGGATCCGATTCCATGATCACCATGTCCCGGTGCTCGGGGAGAATGAAACGCTGCCGCGTGGCCCCCTCCAAGAGGTCATGCAATGGCCCGAAGTAGCCACCGACGTCGAGGACACCGCACGGCTTCGCGTGAATTCCGAGCTGAGTCCAGGTGACCACCTCGAAGAACTCATCCAGCGTCCCGAAACCACCGGGCAGCATGATGAACCCGTCGGCCTTGTCGGCCATCGCGGCCTTGCGCTCATGCATGGTCTCCACGACCTCGAGGCTGGTCAGGCCGCGATGAGCGACCTCCTTCGCCTCCAGCGCCCGGGTGATGACGCCATGAACCTCGCCGCCTCCGGCGAGGACCGCGTCCGCCACCACTCCCATCAGCCCCACGTGCCCGCCGCCGTAGACCAGCCGGACTCCGCGTCCGGCCAGCGTGCGGCCCAGCGATTCCGCGGCCGCCGCGAAGCCTGGATCCGCGCCACGACTCGATGCACAGTAGACACCCACCGACGACAGCATCACCGCATAGTACCGGGCACCTGCGTTCCCCGGCCGGCCCTTGCTGTCAGTGATCGTCTTGCCGCGTGTCAGTATGGCGTTATGGCCGATCCGCGTGCGGGCCAGCCCGCCAACCATGATGATCTGGTGGACGTCGCGAAGCTGGTCACCGCGTATTACGCGGTGCACCCCGATCCCGGTGATATCGCCCAGCGGGTGTCGTTCGGAACGTCTGGGCACCGAGGATCGGCGTTCACGGGGACCTTCAACGAGGATCACATCCTCGCTACCACGCAGGCGATCTGCGACTACCGTGCCAGGCACGGCATCGACGGGCCGCTGTACCTGGGCGCTGACACGCACGCGCTGTCCGAGCCGGCTCAGGTCAGCGCGCTTGAGGTGCTAGCCGCCAACGACGTCCGGGTGCTGATAGATTCCCGCGGCGGGTACACCCCGACCCCGGCGGTATCCCGCGCGATCCTGGCGCATAACGGGCCCGGGCACGGACCCCAGGCCGACGGGATCGTGGTCACGCCTTCGCACAACCCGCCATCTGACGGCGGGTTCAAGTACAACCCGCCTGACGGCGGGCCGGCCGGCACCGACGTCACCCGGGAGATACAGGACCGGGCCAACGAGCTCCTCGGCAGCGGGCTGAAGGCGGTACGCCAGATACCCTATGCGCAGGCCGTCGCGGCCGGCACGACGAGGAAGTTCGACTTCCTCGACGGCTACGTGTCGGCTCTGGCACGCGTGGTGGATCTGGCCGCCATCAAGAACGCAGGGGTGCGCGTCGGCGCCGATCCGCTTGGCGGCGCCAGCGTGGCGTACTGGGGCGAGATCGGCGAGCGCTACGGCCTGGATCTGGCCGTGGTCAACCCGGAGGTAGACCCGACGTTCCGGTTCATGACCCTGGACTGGGACGGCAAGATCCGGATGGACTGCTCATCCCCGTACGCCATGGCCGGCCTGATCCGTCGCCAGCACGAGTTCACGATCGCGACCGGGAACGATACCGACGCGGACCGGCATGGCATCGTCACGCCCGACGCGGGACTGCTCAACCCCAACCACTACCTGGCGGTCGCTATCAGCTACCTGTACCAGCACCGTGACGGCTGGCCGCGGCAAGCCGCCGTCGGCAAGACGCTGGTCAGCTCGTCGATGATCGACCGGGTGGCTGAGGGCCTGGAGCGCACGCTGCTTGAGGTGCCGGTCGGGTTCAAGTGGTTCGTGCCCGGCCTGCTGGACGGCTCGGTGGCCTTCGGCGGGGAGGAGAGTGCCGGGGCATCGTTCTTGCAGCGCGATGGGTCGGTGTGGACGACCGACAAGGACGGGATCATCCTCGCGCTGCTCGCATCGGAGATCACGGCGGTCACCGGGCAGTCGCCGTCACAGCTCTATCGTGACCTCACCGGCCGCTACGGGGATCCCGCCTACGCCCGTATCGACAGCCCAGCCAACCGCGAGCAGAAGGAAGCGCTCGCCAGGCTCTCCCCCGAACAGGTGCGGGCCAGTGAGCTCGCGGGCGAGAAGATCATCGCGGCGCTGACGACGGCCCCGGGCAATGGCGCGCCGATCGGCGGCCTCAAGGTGATCGCCGAGTCTGGATGGTTCGCCGCCCGCCCGTCCGGCACCGAGGACGTCTACAAGCTCTACGCGGAATCCTTCCGCGGCCCGGACCACCTCGCCGCCATCCAGGAACAAGCCAAGGCCATCATCGCCACGGCCATCGGCGGCTGAGCCTACGCTCCCTGTCCAGCGCGGGGCGGCAGGGGCAGCGGGAGTGCGGCCGGGTATCTGCGACACTCGGGGGATGCAGAAGATCTCCCTGGACGCCCTGGCTCGTGAGCATCTCGAGCGGGCCCGGTCGGCGCCGAGCGGTCGCAGCGCCGAAACTGTCTACGGCGGACATGAGCACGTGCTCCGCCAGGCGCTGGTGACGCTGGTCAAAGGCAGGTCACTGGCCGAGCACGAGAACCCGGGCGAGGCCACCGTCGTCGTGCTGCGCGGGCGGGTGCGGATCACGGCTGGAGCCGACGCGTGGGAGGCACGCGAAGGCGACCTGCTGATCGTGCCCGCCGCCCGGCATAACCTCGAGGCGGTCGAGGACTCCGCCGTGCTGCTCACTGTCGCGAAAGAACGAGCGCCGGCCCAGGCCTGACGTCGCGACAGCGCGTACCGGTCTTATCCGGCTATCGTGATCTGCCGCCTGTCGAAGGCGACATAGCCGCTGTAGTCCTTGCCGACGCGGTCGAAGGAAGCGGGGTAGGGATCCGGGTAGCTCCACGCCGCGTCGTGATGGGTGGAACCATTCACCGAGATGTCGTGGTACTGGCAGACGCCCTTCCACGGGCAGGTGTACGGCGTCGGGCTGTCACTGAGCACGCCGGCGCTGATCGAGGCGGGCGGGAAGTAGTAGTTGCCCTCAATGGAGATCAGGTCCGGCTCCGGAGCCTCTGCCACGACCGTGCCGTCGATGATCGCCTTCATGTGCCGTTCCTCTCTGGTGCCCGGGGATATCTATTGCGCTAACCCCGCGCCGGCCGTATGACTTCCCGGCTCGACGCGAGATCGCGGGCCAGCTGGCGGGCCGGGTCGATGGCGGGATGATGGCCGTTGCCCAGCACGGTGAGTACCACGTGGTCTGCCCCGGCTCGCCAGTATTCGCTGACCCGGGCCGTGATGGCGCCGGTGCTGCCCCAGGCCACCAGCTGGTCGACGAGCTCGTCGCTGATGCTGGCGATATCGGCGCCGGTGAATCCCATCCTGGTGAAGCTGGCTCGGTAGCCGCCGACGCCAGCCAGGAAACGCAGCGAGCCACGGGCGGCTTCCCGGGCCCGGGCGGCGTCCGTGTCCAGGACGACCAGCTGGCTGATGACCAGGGCGGCTCCGGAGCCCAGGATGCTCCGCGCAACGCGGGTGTAGCCGGGCGTCACCAGCAGCAGGACCGCGCCGGCTGCCCTTTCCCGGGCGACCTCGAGCTTGCGCGGGCCAAGCGCGGCCAGGATCCGCCGGCCGGCTGGCACCGGCGGCTCACCCTGGTCGAGCTGGTCCAGGTAGTCGTTCAGCGGGCGCAGCGGCCGGGGAACCTGCGGGCCGCCCAGCCCGGCGACAAAGCGGCCCGGCGCGCCGGATTCCAGGTCAGCGTAGAGCTGGATACGCTGACGACGTTAAAACCTGAAGCATGGTTCAGGTCAAGCCCTGGTGCGCGAGGCGGCCGGCATCGCTTATACAGGGCATATGACACCTGATAATGGACGGCTGCGCAGCTCCAGGTGGTTCGCCGCCACCGGCCGCGGCGGGATGACGTACCGGGGCTGGATGCGGAGCCAGGGGTTCACACCGGAGGTATTCGACGGCCGCCCGGTGATCGGGATCGCGACCACCTGGTCAGAGCTGGCGCCGTGCAACGTGCACCTGCACCGGGTGGCCGAGTCGGTGAAGCGCGGCGTATGGCAAGCGGGCGGGTTTCCGCTGGAGTTCCCCGCGATGGCATTGGGCGAGACGCTGCTGCGGCCGACCGCCATGCTGTACCGCAACCTCCTGGCCATGGAGGCCGAGGAACTGATGCGCGCCAACCCGCTGGATGGCGTCGTGCTGCTGTCTGGGTGCGACAAGACCACACCCGGACTGCTCATGGCCGCGGCGAGCGTGGACCTGCCCGCGATCATGGTGACCGGCGGCCCGATGCTCAATGGCAAGTACCGCGGCGGCGACCTCGGATCCGGCACCGCGGTCTGGCGGTTCGAGGAAGACCTGGTGGCGGGCCGGATGACCGCGGCGGAGTGCGCGTTCGCCGAGGGCTGCATGGCCAGGTCGAACGGCCACTGCATGACGATGGGCACGGCGTCGACGATGGCGTCGATGGCGGAGGCGCTCGGCATGCAGCTGCCGTACTCGGCGACCTGGCCGGCGGCGGATTCCCGCAGGTACGAGACCGCGCAACGGGCTGGGCAGGTGATCGTCGGCCTGGTCGGGAAGGACCTGCGTCCTTCGGCGATCATGACGAGGAAGGCGTTCGAGAACGCGATCCGGGTCAACGCGGCGATCGGCGGCTCCACCAACGCGGTGATCCACTTGCTGGCCATCGCCGGCCGCCTCGGCGTGGAACTCTCCCTTGACGATTTCGATCTGCTGGCCAGGGACGTGCCGACGCTGGTGAACCTCCAGCCGTCCGGTAAGTACCTGATGGAGGACTTCTGCTACGCGGGCGGGCTCCCCGCGGTGATGCGCGAGCTCGGCGGCCTGCTGCACTCCGACGTGGTGACCGTCACGGGCCAGAGCGTCGTCACGAACGTGGCGGACGCCGAGTGCTGGAACCGCGACGTGATCCGCACCCTGGCCGAGCCGTTCCAGCCGCCCGGCACCGGCACCGCCGTGCTGCGGGGCAGCCTCGCCCCGGACGGCGCCGTGATCAAGCAGTCGGCCGCGTCGCCGCACCTGCTCACGCACCGGGGCCGCGCGCTCGTGTTCGATTCCCCCGAGGAGTATCACGCCGCGGTCGAGACACTGGACACCGACGAGGACACCGTCCTCGTCATCCGGTACTGCGGCCCGCGCGGATACCCCGGCATGCCTGAGGTCGCCAACGTGCCGCTGCCGCGGAAGCTGCTGCTGCGCGGCATCCGCGACATGGTGCGGATCTGCGACGGCCGGATGTCCGGCACCGCCTACGGCACGGTCATCCTGCACGTGGCACCCGAGGCCGCGGCGGGCGGCCCGCTCGCGCTCATCCAGACCGGTGACTGGATCACCCTGGATGTCCCGGCGCGGGCCCTCAACCTGGAAGTCGCCGAGGAAGAACTAGCCGCCCGCCGCGCGCGATGGCAGCCGCCACCGCCGCACGCGGCACGCGGATGGACCCGGCTGTACACCGAGCACGTCCAGCAAGCGAGTAGCGGCGCCGACCTGGATTTCCTCACCGGCGCCAGCGGCCACGAGGTCCCTCGCGACTCCCACTGACCCCAGTCTGTCTCGCCCCGGGACAGCGGCGCCTTCTCGGCGCCTTCTCACCGGCCCGGGAGTGATCGCGGCAGGCCGAACCATGGGAGGACGCTGTTCTCGAAGCGGGTCATGGCGCAGATCCGGTCGCCGGCGAGGGTGAGCACGTAGATGCCGGTCCCGTGGCGGATGCCGGCCGGGGTGCGCAGGTAGGCTCCGAACGCCGGCTGGCCATTGGCTCGCGTCGGCACGAGGTCGAACCGCCGATCCGCTCCGAACAGACTGGCGCAGAAGCGGGCCGCGACATCCCTGCCCTCGTATTCGAACGGTATCGGCGGCATCGAGACGAAGACGTCGTCGGTCAGCAGGGCGACCAGAGCGCCGATATCGGCGGACTCCCACGCACTGGTGAACTTCGCCACGATCGCGTCCTCGGCTGGTGAGCCGGAAGCAGGAGCCGGTTCGCGGTCGCCGGCCGGCTGGCGCCGGTGCATGCTGGCGCGCGCCCGGTTGAGTGCGCCGTTGACCGATTCGACGGTCGAGTCCAGCATGCCCGCCACCTCGCTGGCGTGGAAGCCGAGGACATCGCGCAGGACGAGGACGGCGAGCTGGCGAGGCGGCAGGACCTGAAGGGCGGTCACGAAGGCCAGGGAGATGGCTTCGGCCTGTTCGTAGCGTGCCTCCGGGCCGGGGGGCATGCCGATCGCGCCTTCGAGCAGGGTGCCGGGAAATGGCTCGAGCCACACGACCTCGCTGAGCCGGGTCGGCTCAGGCGGTTCAACGCCGGGGATGTTCCACTCCCTGGCGGGTCGCCGGCTGGCCGAGCGACGGGCGTTGAGGCACCGGTTGGTGGCGATCCGGTAGAGCCAGGTGCGGAGCGAGGAGCGCCCCTCGAACCCCGCGAGGCCTTGCCAGGCGGCCAGCAGCGTGTCCTGCAGGATGTCCTCGGCGTCCTGCAAGGATCCGAGCATCCGGTAACAATGCACCTGCAGCTCCCGGCGATACGGCTCGGTCAGCTCACGGAACGCGTCGCCGTCCCCAGCCCGCGCCCTAGATATAAGGTCTGCTGCCACCAGCTCCACCTTGTCACCTCTCCCCTGCCTTTGCTTCCACCGGTATGGACACCGGACCGACGGCGAACTAGGCGGTCGTGGAGATCACTGGATGCGTCGCTGGAGGTATCAGGAGAAGTAGCCGCGGTATTTCTGCTGAAGATCCGGGCGACGCCAGTCACGTCCGCTGATCACGCCACGGCATTGTCCAGTGCCGCACTGACACCGCATCGATCCCTCGTAATCATCGAACAGGGCGTAGTCGGTGGTCAGCTCCTCCCCCGGCTGGATATCGCGCATGGCGACCAGGACGACGTTTCCGGCAAAACCAACGTTCGGATCGCAGGAGTGATTGAGGAACAGCATCACGGACTCATAATCGAAGTCGCGGCTTCGCACCGCCGCCGGATTGCCCTGAATGTCCCGCTATTCTCAAACGGGATGCGGATTAACACGGAACATCCGTGCTAGGCGGAAGCCTAGTGTGCGAATACAGCGCACGATGTTCCGTCCAGCACCAAATTTCCGCGTTATATGGGGCGTTGCAAGAGCAAAAGCCTGGGCCGGGCCGCGCCCGAGGCGATGGCACCCGCAGCACGCTGAAGACCCTGGATCTTCAAACTCTGTAGCATTCTTTGATCGCTAGCCGGCAACGGAGCGGCCGCCGAGAAAGGATTCGGTGAAGGCCGGGTCGGCGGCGAGCTCGGCGGGGGTGCCCTGCATCAGGACCTGGCCGCCGCCGAGCACGTAGGTGTGGTCGGAGATGGCCAGGACAGCGCGAGCGCGCTGCTCGACGATCAGCACCGCGGCGCCATCGGCGGCCAAGGCCCGGACGTGCTCGGTGAGGAGTTCGGACGCGATTCTGGGCGCCAGGTTGGCGGTGGGCTCATCCAGCATGAACACCGCGGGTCCGAGCATCAGCACCCGGCCCATGGCCAGCATCTTGCGCTCACCGCCGGACAGCCGCCCGGCCCGCCGGGTCAGCATCTGGCGGAGGCGGGGGAACACCGTGAGCACCCGGTCGACCCGGTCCCCCACCTGCCGGCCGGGCAGCAGGTAGCCGCCCATCTCCAGGTTCTCCCGGACGGTGAGCGGCACGAAGACGTCATCAACCTGCGGCACGTAGCCGATGCCGGCGCGAGCCACCTCTTCCGAGGGCAGGCCGGTGATGTCCCGCTCCCCCAGGCGCACCTTGCCCGACGACATCTGGATCAGGCCCGTCAGCGCCTTGAGCAGGGTGGACTTCCCGGAGCCGTTCGGCCCGACGATGGAGGCGACCTCGCCCGGCCGGGCCCGCACCGATATCCGGTGGATGATGTCACCGGCGCCATAACCAGCAGACACATCCTCAGCACTCAGCGTCCTTGGCGCGCCTCCGGCACGACCGGGTTCACCCGACAAGGTAGGCCTCCACGACCTCGGCGCGGGCACGCAGCTCAGCCATCGTTCCCTCCGCGAGCACACGCCCTTCCGCCATCACTATCACCGGGTCGCAGAACTCGTCCATAATCGCCAGCTCGTGTTCCACCATCAGGATCGTCATGCCCTCGGCGCACAGCCCGAGCAACCGCTCGCCGATCTGGTGGGCGAGATGCGGATGCACCCCGGCCAGCGGCTCGTCCAGCAGCAGGACCCGCGGTTCGGCCATCAGCGCCCGCATGATCTCCACCAGCCGGCGCTGTCCGCCGCTGAGATCGCCGGCATAGGTGTCGGCGTAGGCCGCCAACCCGAACTGCTCCAGGAGCTTCCAGGCCCGCTCGGCCGCCGCCGTCTCGTCGCCCCGCCAGTAACGCCGGCCGAGCAGCGCCCCGCGCAGCGAGTCGCCGCGGTTCCGCGGCACCGCGCTGAGCAGGTTCTCCATCACGGTCAGCCGCTTGAACTCGCTGGCCAGCTGGAACGTGCGGACCAGCCCGAGCCGGGCCCGGCGGAACGCCGGAAGCCCGGTGACGTCACCGCCCAGGTACCCTATCTGGCCCGAGGTGACCGGCAGTGTCCCGGCGAGCATAGCCAGCAGGGTGGACTTGCCGGCCCCGTTGGGCCCGATCAGCCCGGTGAGCGTGCCGCGGCGCACCTCGATGGACACGTCCTCCACCGCGCGCACGCTGCCGAAATCCCGGCTCACCCCGGCCGCGCGCAGCACTACCTCTGCCTGCGCGGTGGGTACCAGAGGTGCGACCACAGAACGTTCGGTTATATCGATCCGGGGAGCGGCGAGGCGGCGGCGTTCGGGCAGCACCCCCTGCGGCCGGAGCCAGAGGAACACCACGATCAGCAAGCCGATGGCGACCCATTGCAGATCGTCGACGAGGCCGGGCGGCCCGTGGATATACCGGGTGGCCTCCTCGAAGCCCACCGGCACCAGGATCGCGCCGAGCACGGCGCCGCGGTGATTGCCGGCCCCGCCAATGATCACGGCCGCGAACAGCACGATGGTTTCCGCGTACCCCCAGGCGGACGGCGCCCACAGGTTGATGAACCCGACCAGGATCGCGCCGCTCAGCCCGGCCAGCGCGCCGCCGAGCACCAGCACGGCGGCGCGCATCGACAGCAGGTTCTTGCCGAGCGAATCGGCCACGAGGTCGTTGTCCCGCATCGCTCGCAGCGACCGGCCGTAGGGCGACTCGGTCACCCGGCGGACCAGCAGGAACGCGGCGGCGGCCAGGACCAGGGTCACCACGGTGTAATCCCACTGGTACCCCTGCGACTGCGGGTTGTACTCGCCCTGGAGCGGCGCTGGTACCAGGGACAAGCCGGCCGCGCCGTTGAGGAAGGGCCGGTAGTTCGTCACCAGGAGGTTGGCCATGACCGCGGTGATGAGCAGCCCGACGGCCGCGAAATCGCCGCGCAGCCTGCGGCCGACCAGGAACGTGAACGGCAGCGCGACCAGGCCGCCGGCGATCGCCGCGCCGATCCACGGGACGGGAAACGGCAGGTTCCAGCCGCCGATGTAGGACTGGAATCCGCCGTTGGCCGACTGCCTGGGCAGCGACAGGATCGCGGCGGTGTACGCCCCGGCCGCCTGGAAGATGATGAACCCGAAGTTCGTCACGCCGGCCACGCCGAACTGCTGGCTGAGCCCGAGGCAGGCGATGATGTCCACGCCCGCGTAGATCAGCAGGTTGATGATGTAGAAGACCTGTGCTGACGACATTTACGCTCTAGCTCCCAGCAAGCCGGCCGGGCGTACCGCGAGCATCGCCAGCAGCACGACGAACGCGACGACGTCCTTGTACGACGGGGTGATATAGGCGGCGCTGATCTCGGTGGCCAGCCCGATGATCACGGCGCCGGCCATCGCGCCGTACGCCTGGCCGGGGCCGCCAAGGAACACCGCGGCCAGGATCACCACCAGGAACAGGTCCGCGCTGGTGGCGCCGAAGCTCCCGTCGTTGATCGCGAACACCGTGCCGGCGATCCCGCACAGCGCCCCGGAGAGCGCCCAGGTGGCGGTCACCACCCGGTCCGTCCTGATCCCGCAGTTGCGGGCCAGGTTCCGGTTGGCCGCCGTCGCACGCATGGCCTTGCCGAGCTTGGTGTACCGGAGCAGTACGTGCACGGCGGCGCACAGGACCACAGAGAGCCCGATGATCACGAACTGGACCGCGGTGAGCTCCAGGCCGTCCGCCTTGACGGTCGGCCCCTGGCTCATCGTGTACGACACGTTCGTGCCGCCGACGATCGCCTGGAGGCCGAACTCGATGATCAGGGTCATGCCCAGCGAGACGATCACCAGCGTGATGGGAGCGCTGCCGCGACGCCGGAACGGCGTGTAGATGCCCTGGTTCAGGGCCACCGAGGCGACCGCGCCGGCCGCGGCGGCGGCCAGCAAGCCGAGCCAGACGCTGGCCCCGGCCTGGTTGACTTCATAGGCCACGTACGCGCCGGCGATCATCACCGCCCCGTAGGCGAGGTTCAGCACGTCGGTCACGGCGAACTGCATGGTGAACCCGACCGCCGCGATGGCGAGCACCGCCGCCGTCACCAGGCCGAAGCCGAAGGACGCCAGGAAAAGGCTCACCCCTGGCTCATCCGCCCAGTGCCCTGAGCTGAGCGGCGGTGATGTTGCCCGTCACCTGCACGGCGCCGGTGGCGCTGTAGGTGTCGGTCTGGAAGATCCCGGTGGAATCGTGGAACGAATCGAAGTTCGTCGGGCCGCCCGGGCCCTCGTAGCGGATGGCCTTGCCGTGGCTGAGCGCGGCGATTCCCTGGGCGTAGGAGTAGACGACGGTGGCGCCGGGGACCCCGTCGCCGATCCTGGCGATGAACGGCGCGTAGACGCTGGGCACGGTTGACTTCGCCTCGACCATGGCCAGCGCGGCGAGGTTGATACCGTCGTACAGGTGTACCGCCCCGGGTGCGGTCAGGTAGGTGGCGAAGTTCCCGCTGCTGCCGACCTTGCCCTGCTGGGACATGATCGCGTTGTAGAACGGGCTGTACGCGGGGCCGGTGGTCTCGGTCACCAGATTGTCGGCGTGGAAGTCGCTGGCCAGCGTGGGCGCGCCCACGGCCGCGACGACCGACTTGTACCAGTCGGGAGAGATGCACGCCGAGGTGCCGATCACCGGGATGATCCTGCCGCCGTTGAGCTGCTTGACCTCGGACAGGAAGGTCGCGTCGGTGGTGCCGAGCGCCTCGGTGAGGATCACGTCCGGGTGAGCGGCGACGATCTTGGCCGCCTCGGTGCGGAACGTGGAGGCGTTCAGGTCCAGCGTCTCGTTGGCGACCATCGTCATGCCGGCCTTGCCGACCGCGTTGACGGCCGGCTGGATGAACGTCTGCGAGCCGATGTCATTGCCGAAGGCCAGCGCCACCTTGTGGTAGCCGAGCTGCTGCGCGATCGCGATCATCGCGTAGGACTCCTCCAGGTCCGGCGGCACCAGCCGGTAGAAGTACTGGAAATGGATGGAGTCGAATTCGGACTGGCCGGTCATCGCGAACACGACCATCTTGCTGGCGTTGATGATGGGCACGACGCTGGCGGCTTCGTCAGAGGTGACGCCGATGACCAGGGCCAGGTTCGACGTGGTGGCGAACATCTGCTTGGTGGCCGGCACCGCGTCCGCCGGATCGCCTCTGGTGTCGACGCCCTTACAGGCCAGCTTGTGGCCGAGCACGCCGCCCGCGTTGTTGATCGCTTGCGTCGCGCCGTCGCAGGAGACCAGGTAGGTGGGGCCGAGCGCGGCGTCGGGGCCGCTGAACGGGGCCAGGTCAGCGACGGTGAGGGTGGCGCCGGACGCGGCGCCCGCGGCCGAGCTGCCGGAGCCGGCGGAACCGGTGGATTTCGCGGCGCTGGCGCACGCGGCCAGGGCCGCGGTCGCGGTCAGCGCTATCGTAATTCTGAGGGCACCCCCAGCCCGTTTCCGCATCATCATCTTCGATCGATCCCCTCCGCGGGTGAAGTTTTGCATGGTGCCGGGGCTGTCAGTTTCAGAGCCGGCTGATCGTGGTGACGCCCGGCCGCCAGCGCCATTCCGCCTGACCCGTCGGCTGGGCACCGGGCTGGGCCCCCGACTGGGGCCCGGGCTGGGGCTCGGGCTGGGGCTCGGCGACCACGCGGTTCCTGATCGTGCCGACGCCCGCGATGGAGACCTCGATGATGTCTCCGGGCTGGAGCCAGACCGGTGGCTTGCGGGCGAAGCCGACGCCGCCTGGCGTCCCGGTGGCGATCACGTCGCCGGGACGCAGTGTGGTGAATGAGGAGAAGAACTCGACCGTGCTGGGCACGTCGACCAGCATCTGGCTGGTCCGCGCGTGCTGCATGACCTGGCCGTTCAGGGTGGTGATGAGCTCGACGTCGCCGACGTCGACCTCGTCGGGCGTGACGATCTCCGGTCCGATCGGCATGCTGCCGTCGAAGTTCTTGCCCGGTGTCCACTGGGTGGCGGCCCGTTGCCAGTCCCGCGCCGACGCGTCGTTGAGCACGGTGAACCCGGCGATCGCGTCGATCGCCTTGCTGGCCGGGATGTAACGCCCGCCGGTGCCGATCACGATGCCCAGCTCGCCTTCGTAGTCGAAGCTGGCGGTGAGCGCCGGCCGCACCAGTTCCGCGTACGGGCCGAGCACCGTCTCGCTGCCGCGCACGAACGTGTCCGGCCAGGTCGGCACGTTACGGCCGCCCTCAAGCGCGTGCTCGCTGTAGTTCAGGCCGAGGCACAGTATCCGCGGCGGCTCCGGCACGGCCGGGGCGAAGTCGGCCGGCTCGTAGTGACGGCCCTCGGCGCTGGTCTCGAGCTGGCGTGCGGCCTCCATCGCGGACGATCCCGCGGTCAGGAAGGAGCCGAGGCCGGCGTACGCGGGATCGCTGGGATACGCGTGGCCGAGATCGGCGTACCCGCCGTCGCGCGTCTTGACATGAAGCCGCGGACCGTCCGGGGTGATGATGGTGGCGAGCCGCACAGCCCAGCCTCCTTATCATGTTTAATGCATTGGCCTAGACCATCAGGGTTACTGGCAACGGCGCTGGTTAACGGCCGTTTTTCCGAGCATAGGCACGGCTAATGAGGACGGTCAATACGTGATATAAGAAAGTGATTGCATAGCCCAGTGGCTGGCGGGCGGTGTGGCGCGCGGGTGACGGGAGTTATGCTGCCGGTGCCGGGTTCACAGGGATCCGGCCATGCGAGGCACGAGGGAGCGCCCATGCCTCACCGGGTGGTTGTCATCGGCGCCGGCTTCGGCGGGATCGGCATGGCGATCGCGCTCAAGCGGGCGGGCATCGATGACTTCCTCGTGCTGGACCGGGCCGATGACCTCGGCGGGATCTGGCGCGACAACA
>JAFARZ010000282.1 GCA_019245115.1 Streptosporangiaceae bacterium
GACCAGCACAACCTACGCCTAATCACCACCGCCATCCGCCACGCCGCCGGACAGCACCACCACTAAACCCCGCACCACACCAGCCCGCAGGCCCCGCCACCACCCGGCCGGGGCCTGCCGCCATTCACACCCAGACCCACTCACCACTCAAGGTCCATACAGGGCAACCACAAGACGGCTGGCCGATTGCCCGTTGCATGGCGATACGCGTAGTTCGCCGACGCGAGCCAAGGCGAGAGTCCGGGCGCTGTCCGCCCCAAGCGGCGACGAGCCCGAGAGTCGGGGCGCTGTCCGCCCCAAGCGGCGACGAGTCGGCTGAGAGCGGGCCGGTGACCGCCCGAAACTTTCACCGACGATGGCTCGCCACCTGAACAGAACTCGCCTATCAGAAGAAATCTGACGATCTATGTTGATCCGCCCCGTCGCTCCCGTTACGTTCTGGTCGTGACGGCTTCGCCCTCCCGCCGGTCGGTGCTCCGCACCGGGATGCTGGGCGGCGGCGCCGCGCTGGCATACCTCGTGTCCCGACGCCAGGCCCCAGCCCGTGCCGCTACCGTGAACACGGTGGTTACGGCTCCGCAGCCCGCCCGCGGCTACGCGTTCAACCAGGGCTGGCTGTTCGGCGGCCAATATGCCGAAGGGGCGGCGGACCCAGGTTACGACGACAGCGGGTTCGCCCAGGTCACGCTCCCGCACACGGTGATCCCCCTGTCCTGGGGCAACTGGGACAACACGGGCTGGGAGAACGTGTGGATCTACCGTAAGCACCTCACCAGCGCCGAGCTCGGCGCCACAAGCGACGCGAGCGACGCGAGCGACGCGAGTGGCCGCGTGTTCGTGGACTTCGACGGCGTGATGACCAATGCGACGGTGATCATCAACGGCACCGTGCTCGGTACCCATCAGGGCGGTTACCTCCCCTTCTCCGCCGAGCTGACCGGCCACCTGACCGGCGGCGACAACGTGCTCGCCGTGATCGTGGACGCCCGGTGGCTGGCGGTGCCGCCGGGCGGCGCAGCGGGCGGCGCGATCACGGTGGACTACCTGCAGCCGGGCGGCATCTACCGGGACGTGGCGCTACGGGTGGTGCCAGACATCTTTCTCGCCGACGTGTTCGCCAGGCCGGACAACGTGCTCAGCGCGAACCGTAGCGTCATCGTGCAGGCCACCATCGACGCGGTACTGCCCAGCCAAGTAACAACAACCAGCCAGACCAGCCAGACCAGCCAGACGGCGCAGATCTCTACCGAACTGCTCGACGGCGCCCGCAAGATCGCCGCCACCTCGACGTCGGCCACGATCGCCGCCACCGGTACCCAGGTCGTGACGCTGATTCTGCCGCAGATCGGCGAAGTGACGTACTGGTCGCCGCAGACACCGAAGCTGTACACGGTGCGGACGTCCCTGACGTACCCGGGTGGCACGCATACCGTCTCGACCAGGATCGGGTTCCGCGATGCCAGGTTCGAACTCGACGGGTTCTACCTCAACGGCGAGCGGTTCGAGATCTTCGGACTGAACCGGCATCAGCTGTTTCCCTACACCGGGATGGCGGCACCGGCGCGCCTGCAGCGGCGCGACGCCGAGATCCTGAAGTACGAACTCAACTGCAACATGGTGCGCTGCTCGCATTACCCGCAGTCCCCGCACTTCCTCGACGCCTGCGACGAGCTGGGCCTGATGGTCTGGGAGGAGCCGCCCGGCTGGGGATACGTCGGTGATCAGGCGTGGCAGGAAATAGTGGTGCAGAACGTCAACGACATGGTGGTCCGCGACCGCAACCGTCCGTCTGTGATCGTGTGGGCCACCCGGCTCAACGAGACCGCGAACTACCCCGCGCTGTACGCGCAGACCCGCCAGGTCGCCTATGACCTGGACGGGACGCGGCCGACTACCGGCGCGGTGACGTTCCATGACACGGCGGGCTGGGCTGAGGACGTGTTCAGCTACGACGACTACCACTCCAGTAACGGCAGCGCGGCGCTGCTGCCGCCGGTGCCCGGCGTGCCGTACTTCGTCAGCGAGTCCGTCGGAGCGCTTGACGGCTCACCCACCTACCGCTGGATCGACACCGGCGCGACGCTCGCCATCCAGGCATTGATGCACGCCCAGGCGCACGGCATCGCCCAGTCGCAGGCTGGTTACGCCGGGCTGCTCGGCTGGGCGGGGATCGACTACGCGTCGTACAACGGAGGGGACCGCATCTGGCAGACGCTGAAGACACCGGGGGTCATCGACACGTTCCGGGTCCCGAAGCCGGGCGCGGCGTTCTATCAGTCCCAGGTGGACCCGAGCGTCCGGCCGGTGATCCTGCCGGTGTTCTTCTGGGACTTCGGGCCGGGCTCGCCGCCGGACGGCCCCGGGCCTGGTTCGATGATCGCCACCAACCTGGACCGGCTGGAGATCTACGCCGGCGGCCAGCACCTGGCGACCGGGACGCCTGATACGCAGGACTTCGGCGCCCTCGCCCATCCTCCGGTCTTCACCGATCTCACCGTCAGCGGCGCCGGCCTGCCCGAACTGCGCATCGATGGTTACCTGGGCGACCGCAAGGTCGCGACGGTCCGGATGGCCGCGGACCCCAGCGGCGATCAGCTGGCGCTGACCGCGGACCATACCTCGATCGAGGCGGACGGCTCGGACGCCACCAGGATCACCTTCCGCGCGGTCGACGCCTACGGAAACCAGCGGCCGGACACCACCGGCGAGGTCGCCCTGTCCGTCACGGGTCCCGCGGTCCTCGTGGGAGACAACCCGTTCCCGTTCGGCACGTACGGGGGAGTCGGCGGGGCTTTCGTCCGCTCCATCCCGGACCGGACCGGGCTGGTCCGGGTTACGGCCGAGCATCCCGATCTTGGCCGGGCGTCGGTGCGGATACTGGTGATTTAAAGGCATTACCACGAACGGCGGTGGTGCCTCCTCCACGTGCACGTCCTTGTGCGCGGTAACCGCGGTCGCGTAGTGGAGGACGCGGCCGCGGTCCAGCAGGTCATGACCGGCGGTGTGCTGCACACGGTCGCTGAGTTGCTCGCCCCGTTCCAGGCCGTGGCCCCAGAACCCCCGCCCAGCACGGTGCTCGCGGCGGTGCCGCCTCATCCGGCCAATGCCGTACTGGCGCGCCAGCCTACGGATCTTCCCCGACAGATCATCCGCGTCGCATCCTTGCTGGCGTCGGCCGCGCCCTCCACTTGTCACCTCTCCCGACCGGCATGTCACCCGCGCCTGCCGGACATCCGGTACGTTTCGGAGCGCCATGGCGAATGGGCGCCTTGTCCGGCCATGGCGACCAGCCAGAACGTGCGGTCCGGGGTGGAGATACCACCGCCGTTCGTGAAATGAAAAGTTCTTCTAATCCTCAGAACGAACGGACGGTGGTGCCTCCTGCCGTTACCCAGCTTGACAACGTGAGCGAGCCGGAACAGCATGTGGGTAACAATTTGTCGCTAACTGGAGTTTTCTGTTGATATTGAGCAGACGTAGGGTGCTGCAATCCGGCGCCGCGGCGCTGGCATCGGCCGCCGCTGCCGGTGCGACGAGTTCCGCTGCCTCGGCAGCGCCGTCGGCGGCGGGCCCGCTGTTCGACGTGGATCTCAGCGCTCCGGGTACGCCGCTGAAGCACTTCTGGGAGGGCTGCGTCGGCGGCGATCACGCCAAACAGCTCCTGCGGCGGGACTTCCAGGACCAGCTGACCACCGCCCATCGCGATCTGGGCGTCCAGGCGATCCGCATGCACGGCGTGCTCGCCCCGCAGATGAGCGTGTACTCCACCGGCCGTCCGGCCGGATGGTCTCCGAACGCGTACTCGTTCTTCAACGTCCACCAGGCCTATGACCACCTGGTGGCCAACGGGATGCACCCTTACGTCGAGCTGAGCGCCATGCCGGAGGACATGGCGGCGCCGGGTGGTTCCGGGATCTTCTACTACTCGTTCCTTAACTCGCCCCCGAAGAGCTTCACCGACTGGGGTGCGCTCATCGGCGCCTTCGTCAGTGACCTCGTCGACCGGTACGGACTGGCCGAGGTGCGGAACTGGCCGTTCGAGGTGTGGAACGAGCCCAACCTCGGCTTCTGGGGCGGCACGGCGCAGCAGTATAACCAGCTCTACCAGGCCGCCGCCGAAGCGATCAAGAACGTGGACGCGTCGATCCCCGTCGGCGGCCCGGCCACCGATGGCGGCGGCCTGTCTTTCCTGCAGGCCTTCCTGGATTTCGTCGAGGCCAGCCATGTCCCGATCGACTTCGTCTCCTCCCACGGGTACGAGAACAACGTGCTGGCCGGCCCGCGAGGCGTGGCGGACATCTTCGCCCCGACCCGGGCCGTCATCCCGGCCGGCCTTCCGTACTACGTGAGCGAGACCGGGGCCAGCTACCTCGACAACGTTTCGGATGTGTGGGACACCTCATACGCGGCGGCATTCTGGGTCAAGGCGGTCGCGGAGTGCGACGGCATCACCGACATCCTGTCGCTGTGGACCTTCTCCGACATCTTCGAGGAGGAACCGCAGGCCGCGAACATCTTCCACGGCGGGTTCGGCGCCCTGACGATGTACGCCACCCCCAAGCCCATCTACCGGGCCTTCCAGCTCCTGCACCAGCTCGGGGACCGGCGGCTGCCGGCGACCGCCACCGGTGTCCCGCAAACCGTCGGGATGCTCGCGGCGACCTCGGCCCGCGGGGGGTACGACCTGGTGATCTACAACCACTCCCTGCCCAATGGCGCCGCGGCCGGAGGCCCAGGCCAATTCAGCACCGCGCCCGCCACTCAGCAGGCCATCACCGTGCGGGTCCAGGGCGCGCTGGCGACGCATACGGCCTCCCTGACCCGGATCGACGCGAACCACGGCAACACCCGCCAGGCCTGGTACGACCTTGGCAAGCCCGTGTATCCAACCAATGCCCAGATCGAGAAGATAGCCGTCGCCTCCGAAGTGTCACCGATGCCTATCGCCCCGGTCCGCTCGCCAGGAAATGGGCAGGACCTGACCTTTGAGATTGTCCTGCCCGCCGAGGGCGTGGCCGCCCTGCACCTTCGGTGAGTGGTCCTAGCCCGCGAGTGATCCATTGAACCGCCTGGCGATTTACCACGTTTATTAACATGTAATTACATCTCAGCGGTATGTGCGCGACGGACCAGGAGTGGCGCGACCTCTCGATAATTTTTCGGCATTCGATAATTCGATCTGCGGGGGGCATGTCATTGATTAACATCGACGACGGCCTGGGGCGCGGTAACGGCAGAAGACGGGCGGGCAGGCCGGAGCGGCCTATCGATCGCGGCGACGGGCCGGTCGCGAGCTTCGCGAGCGCGCTACGCGAGCTGCGCAAGCAAGCCGGAAGTCCCTCTTATCGCCAGATGAGCGCGCGGGCAATGTTCGCACCTTCTGTGTTGTCGACCGCGGCCGCGGGCTCGATGTTCCCGTCGCTGCGTGTGACGCTCGCCTTCGTAACCGCCTGCGGCGGTGATCCCGAGCAGTGGCGGCGACGGTGGACGGCCACCGCCGCTCAGCTGGACAGTGCCGGGCAACCGCCAGGTGCCGCCGATCCTCGGCCGGCGCCGCAAGGCGGTCCGGGCGCTGTCATGCCCGCCCGGCTGCTCGCCATTCCCGCGCGGCTTCCCGCCATTCCCGCGGGACTGCTGACCGCCGTGCCCGCGCAGCTTCCCGCCGCGCCAGCGCACTTTGTCGGGCGCTCAGGCGAGTCGGCACGGCTGATCGCTCTCACCGATCCGCGCAGTGCGCCGCGCTCCGCATCCGTGGTTGTCACCGGATCACTGGGGGTGGGCAAGAGCGCGTTCGCCCTGGCCATGGCGCACCGCCTGACCTCCGTCTACACCGACGGCCAGCTTTACGCGGACCTGGGCGCCTGGCGGGCCTCTGGCCAGGCGACTTCCGATCTGCTCGGCCGGTTCCTCAGCGCGCTTGGCATCCCCGCCGGGCAGATCCCGGCCGAGGCGCAGCTCCGCGCGGCGCTGTACCGTTCCCTGCTCGCGTCCCGGCGGACCCTCGTCTTGCTGGATGACGCGGACTCCGAGCCGGAGGTCCGGCCGCTCCTGGCGGCCGGATCCTCCTGCCTGGTGCTGGTGACCAGCCGCGGCCGGCTGGCAGGCCTCGATAACGTGCGTCGCATCGCCCTCGACGAACTGCCCGCCCCCGACGCGCAGGCGCTGTTCTCCGCCATCGTCGGTGAACACGCCGCCCGGCATACCGGTGCGGCGGCACAGCTCATCGGGCTGTGCGGCTACCTGCCCCTGGCGATATGGATTGCCGCGACGCGGCTGGCCAGTCAGCGTGGCTGGGCCGCCTGGCAGGCGGTCAGGCGGTTCCAGGGCGACGTCAACCTGCTGGACTGGCTGAGCGTGGGCGACGTGAGCATGCGCGGTCGCCTGCGGGCGGCCTACAACCGGCTGGGCGGGGCGTCCCGGCACATGTTCGAGAGCCTCGCCCGTATCGACGGGCAACTGGATCCCGCTGAGCTGGCGCGGTCGCTGAACGTCGACCTGGCCGAAACCGAACGGCTGCTGGAGACTCTCGTCGAGGGCGGACTGCTCCAGGTGACGCAAATGGCGCCCGGGTACCGGCTGCCGATGTTGTTCGCGGCCTTCGCCAGGGAACTCCCGGTCTCCGTAGACCCGGCTTCTCTGTGATCTGTTGATCGCAGCCTTGCCCATTTCCTTCCGATCAATATCACTGACTGATTAACTGCTTGTAGGCGAGACCAATACGCGGCCGGGATCGTCCCGATAGCCGCGAGCCAATCGGCGCCTTACCGGGGGAAATTATTATGACAATTCCTGTGCCAACTGTGGACTTCGTGCGATGGGCGGATGACCAGGCTTACCGGCGGCGGATGGTTCAAGAACTCGACGACAGCCTGCGCGATACGGGCATGTTCCTGATCACTGGCCACGGCGTCCCGTCCGAACTGACGGCCAGCCTGCGCTCGCTCGGCAGAGGATTCTTCCGTCTGCCCGGCGAGCGGAAGGCCAGATATGCCGTGCGGCGGCCCTACGACAACGGCTGGCGTGGCCTCGGACTGCTCGCGGCGAGTGCCGCCGGCGGTGGCGGGGGCGTGCCCGACCTGCACGAGGCGTTCCATGCGGGACCGACGCACCGGACCGGCGACGCGGAATTCGACGACCTCTACTATCCACGTAACCGGTGGCCGTCGGAGATACCCGGTCTGGAGACCACGATGACGGCCTACACCGGCCACATGGTGCGGGTCGCGTTCCAGGTGCTCGCCATGCTGGCCACGGTCCTCGGCATCCCCGAAGGATTCTTCACCATGCGGGCCCAGCGCGCGACCTGGACGCAGAACGTGAACTGGTACCCGTCGCTCGGCACTGTCGGCGCCGTGCGGGAGGGCCAGATGAGGGTAGGGCCGCATTCTGACTTCGGCACGCTGAGCCTGCTCGATCGCCAGCCGGGTGTCGGCGGCCTCGAGGTGTGGAGCGAACGGCACGGGTGGGGCCGTCCGGGCTACGATCCGCGATCGCTCGCCGTGGTGCTCGGCGACCTGATGAACCTGTGGACCGACGGCCGGTGGCGGGCGCTGCGGCATCGCGTCCTGCCGCCGAGTTCCCTGGCGCCCGATGAGGAACTCGTCTCGCTCGTCTTCTTCTTCGAAGCCGACCCCGACGCCGTAGTGACGCCGCTGCCACCCCCGGTCGGCGGAGGATCCGGCCACGGACCCGTAGTGGCGGGCGAGTCGATACTCCGGAAGGTCGGCATCACTCTCGACAGGTCGCGGCAGGTCCCCGCGTCCTGACCGCTCACCGGCACATTAACCCGGCACGTTAATCCAGCGCAGCGGGCTTCCCGCCGTGCGTAAATTCCGCTCAAGCGGGCTTGAATGGAGCTGAAATTGTCGATGGCGAATCCACGTGTAGCCGAAGCAAGAAAGGCGGATACGGCGCCTTACACGGTGCGACTGGAAAGGGTCGCGGAGCCCGCCTGGCTGGCGGCCTCGTTCTATCCGTACCTGGTCATGCTGATCGCCTTCGTCGCGTGGCGGGTCTGGATCGTGAACTGGCACACCTGGTTCGGCCCGGTCGCGCTCGCGGCCGATCTGTTCAGCGCGGTGATGATGCTCATGTTCCTCGCCTACTCGAGGCACATGTATCTGCCTGTTCACCGGCCGGCTGACTTGTCGGCCCGGGTCGTCGACTGCGTCATCACCACGCACCGGGAACCGGTGGCGCTCATCGAGCCCACCGTCATCGCGGCGCTGCGTGTGCGCGGTGTGCGTAACGTGCTGCTGCTGGGTAATCACGAGCGGCCCGAAGTCCGGGCCCTGGCCGAGCGCCTCGGCGCGCGCTATTACTGCCGCGGATCCAACGAGTTCGCCAAAGCCGGCAGCCTGAACGCGGGTCTGGTGCACACCGACGCGGAATTCATCATCGTGCTCGACGCCGACCATATCGTGCTCCCGCAGTTCCTGGAGCGCACGCTGGGTTATTTCGACGATCCCGCCGTGGCCTACGTGCAGACCCCGCAGTCCTTCTACAACACGGAGTCGTTCCTGTTCCGCCGCGCACAAGGCCGTGCCGCCGGATGGTGGGAACTCAGGATGTTCTTCCACTGCACGCTGATCGCCAAGAACCGCTGGAATTCGAGCTTCTTCTGCGGTTCAAGCGCGGTGCTGCGTCGTGCCGCGATCGACGACGTCGGCGGTTTTGCCACCAGCACGCTCACCGAGGATATTCATACTTCGCTGCGGATACACGCGAAGGGCTGGCGGTCGCTTTACGTGCCGGAGCGGCTGGCGTTCGGGCTGGAGGCACAGAACCTGAAGCAGTATTACTCCCAGCGCCGCCGCTGGGCGGCCGGATCGATCACCCTGCTATTCCGGACAACCGATTCGCCGCTGATCAAGCGAGGCCTGACGGTCAACCAGCGGCTCAACTACCTTAACGCGACCCTGCTGCACAGCGTCGGGCTCCAGCGGCTGTTCTATCTCATACTACCGCTGATCACATTGATCACCCTCCGCGGACCGGTCATCATTCCGATCTCCTACTACGGTATCGCCTTCCTGGTCTATTTCGCGGTGTCGATCACTATGGGCCATATATACAGCAGAGGAGCCCATCACCTGCTCCATAGCGAGTCATATGGCATGGTCAACATTCCTGCTCAGGTCAGCGCCCTGGGCGCGATCGTGCGGCATGAACGGCTATTCGCGTCCCCGCCCAAGAACATGGTGAATTCCGAGCGGACGATGGCTAAAATGGCGCTCTGGGCGCTCGGTCTCATCTGCCTGTCCACCATCGGATACGGAATCTTCCTGATGACCTCCGGTCACCATTCAGCGCTCGTGATCATGGCGGTCGTATGGAGTGCCGTCAACTGGATCTGGCTGGCGTCGATGATCGTCTACCTCGAGTGGTTCGAGCGTCATCCCGTACAACGACCAGATAGCGATCTGGCGCCACTCGAGAGGTACCGCAAAATCGTGACTGATTTCGGCGATGACATCCATGGAACCGGCGCCGCGCTTAGCCGATCCGCGTAACGAAGCCAAACTTGAAGGGGATATCAGAATATGAACGAGCAGTTCCTGATCCGCGACGATCAGCCGATGCCGCCAGCCGGTGAGGTGGTTACCACGTCATCGCGCCGCGAACGCAGCTATTCGATTCACGTGACGGCCGACGAGGACAGTGCGCTCCAGACCCTGACCGACGCGATCGGCGGCCGGCAGGTGAGCGTCGTTACCGACCATATCGTCGATAACCTGCACGCCGCCCGGATAGCGGCGGCGCTGACCAGCCGCGGTGTGCCGGTCCGCAGCATGGCGGTCCCGGCGGGCGAGCAGAGCAAATCCCTGCAGATGGCCTGCCGGCTGCTTGACTGGCTGGCGCGAAGCGACGCCGGGCGCCGCGATGTCCTGCTCGCCATCGGCGGAGGCGTGGTCATCGACACGGCCGGATGGGTGGCGAGCGCCTACATGCGCGGTATCCCGTACATCAACGTGCCCACCACGCTGCTGGCTCAGGTGGACGCGGCGATCGGCGGGAAGGTGGCCGTCGATCACTGGATCGCGAAGAACCTGATCGGCTCGTTCTATGAGCCGGAGGCCGTGGTGTCCTGCGTCGGCTATCTCGCCACCCTCGATGCCCGGCAGGTCCGCGCCGGACTGGCGGAGGTCATCAAGAAGGCGATCATCGCATCACCGCCGTTGTTCTCCTTCATCGAGCGTCATCTCGGCCCGTTGCTCGCGCTTGACCCGGCGGCCTTGCGGTCCCTCGTTCATGCCGCATCCTCGATCAAGTGTGTTCTCGTGGCCAGGGATCCCTATGAGACCGACCTACGGCGGACGCTGAACTTCGGTCATACCGTCGGCCACGCCGTCGAGACGGCCACCGGGCACGGGCCAGTGCTGCATGGCGAGGCGGTCGCATGCGGCATGGCGGTCGCGACCCGTATCGCATGTGCGCGTGGGCTGCTCGGGGGACAGACCGCGGCTCGTATCGTCGGGCTTCTCGGGGCCGCCGGGCTGCCGCTGTCACTGTCAGAGCTTGCCCTCGAGCCCCCGGCCGGCGACGTGATCGCGGCCCTGGCGAAGATCCGCCAGGTCCGGGCGGGCAGTCTGCGGTTCGTACTGCCCACCGAGCTCGGCAGCGCCCTGATCGCCGACGACGTGACGGAAGACGAGATATGCGCGGCGCTTTACGACCGGGCGATGACCGCCGTGGCCGGAGGCCCAGGCCAATTCAGCACCGTGGCCGGAGGCCCAGGCCAATTCAGCACCGTGGCCGGAGGCCCAGGCCAATTCAGCACCGTGGCCGGAGGCCCAGGCCAATTCAGCGGAGTGCGGGCGTGAGCCGTCCGTTGTACGGCATCGACTCGGGCGGCAGCACCACGTCGATCCGCGCCTGGAGCGGCGAGCACTGGACAGCGCCGTCTGTCAATCCGAGTTCGGTGGGTAAGTCCGCATCGGCCAGCTCCATCCGTGCCGTTTTCGAGCGGATCCGCCGGCATGCTCAGGGCCTCGGACTTCCGCCAGCCGTCTGGCTGGCATCGGCTTCCCTCGACCCGGCCGCCCCCGCTCGCGAGGTGACCCGCCTCGCGGCCGCGGCACGCTCGGCCGGGTTGCGCGGAGACCTGGTCATCTCGAATGACATCACGCCGCTCGTCCTGGACGCCCCGGCCGGCGCGGGCCACGTCGTGGCGGTGTGCGGCACCGGATCCGGTTTCGCCGGCACCGACGGGAGCTCTCCGCCATGCCGCATCGGCGGCTGCGAGTACCTCGCGAGCGACGAAGGCAGCGCGTTCGACCTGGGTCTGCGTGGTTTGCGCGCGGCGGTGCGCGCCCTCGACGGTCGCGGCGCCGGCACGGCGCTGACCGTCCTGTTCGCGAGCCACGCCGGTGCCGGCGTTCCCGCGCTGGCCCGCGAGCTGGCCCAGACGTCGTTCCCGAAAGCGGCGGTGGCCGCGCTCGCGCCCTTGGTGGTGCGTGCCTGGCAGGAGGGCGACGGGGTGGCGGCCGGCGTGGTCGCGGACGCGATCCGCGAACTGACGCTTGGCGTGTCGGCGGCACGCGAGACGGCGGGGCTTCCGCCTGGCTGGCGCCTGTCGGCAACCGGCGGCGTCATGACCGGCAGTCCCGAGTTCTTCCGCTGCTTCGCGGTCGCGGCGGCTCGTCTCGGCGCCGGAACCGTGCGGCTGCTCGTCGACCCGGCGACGGCCATCCTCGCCGCCGTGACCCAGTTCACCGCGGACGGCCCGCTCACCCTCACCGACAGTCGCGTGGGCGACGGCGTATGGCACATCGATCTCACCGCGGACAAGGAGTCCCGTGAACTCCAGCGAATCTCCCGTTGAACCACGGATGCCGGGCGTGCGCGCCGCTCTGCTCGCGGGCGGCCAGGGCGTGCGGATGGGCAGGCTCACCCGGCAGGTGTGCAAGCCGATGGTGCCCTTCGCGGGTAGCTGCCGGCTGGTCGACTTCAGCATGGCCAACGCCGTCCGCTCTGGGATCAAGGAAATCGTGGTGCTTTCCCGCCACCTCGAACGCGAACTGATTGATCACCTCCTGCGAACCTGGGACGGCACGTCCGCGATCAGCGGCGACGAGCACCGCGTGAGCATCCACTTCGGGCCGCATGAGCGGCTGCTTCCCCGCGGGCAGGGCCGCCGCGGCGGGCTGCCCGCCGGCCTGCGGCTGCCGTCCCGGCCGCCGGACATGGGTATCGCCGACGCGCTGCTGGCCAACGAACAATGGCTCTTCGCGCCGGGCGCGACCGACCTGCTGATCCTGCACGCCGACCACGTCTACTCGTTCGACTACCGGGCGATGCTCGCCGCGCACCGCACATCGGGCGCGGCCGCCACCATCGGAGTCCAGCACGTTGCGCGGCGTTTCGTCCGGCTGTTCGGCATGGTGTCGGTTGACGACCAGTACCGGGTACGCCAGCTGGTGGAAAAGCCGGAAAACCCCGCATCCACCCTCGTCTTCACCGCCTTCTGCCTGTTTCGCATTGATGCGCTGCGCGACGCGCTGGCCCGCCTCGCCTCGCTCCCGGCCGAGGACTGGCAGCACGACATCAGCCGCGACATCCTGCCTCTCATGATCGCCGGTCAGCAGGAGGTGCGCGCGTATCCAGTCACGGGCTACTGGGCGGACATCGGTACCGTCGAGAGGTACCTGCTCGGCCACATGGAGCTCCTCAGCCCGTCAACGGCCCTGGGGCTGGCGGACGCGCCGCGCACGCTGCCGGGAGCGGATCCGCGGCGGCTGGAAGGTGACCGGGTGATCACGAGCGATCCGGTCCCGGTGCGCGCTCAGGTGCGGGAGACGGTGCTGTACCCGGGATGTGTGGTGGAAGCGGGCGCATCGGTCGAGCGCTCCGTGGTCCTGCCCGGCGCCAGGGTGAAGTCTGGCGCGAATGTCCGCGACACCGTGGTACTCGAGCACGAGACCGTCTCGGGTACCCGGTCAGGAATCACCGCGCTGATCTGACCCGCGCTCACCAGGTCCTGCCCTCGCTGGCGTCGGCGGGCAGGAGGTCGCGAAGCACCTTCAGCGTCTGCCCTATGCTCTGCCGCCTCGGCAGCAGCACATCCTCGTGCTCGGCGTACAAGACGCCGGAGAAGCACTCGTCGATCAGCGTGCTCACGATCAAGGACCAGTCAAGCGCGCCGAGCCCTAGCGCGCGGAACCGGATGGGTGGCTGCGGGCCGTAACGGCTCCAGCCTCGTCCGGGTGGCTTACCAGGGCCAGGCCAGCGCTGCAGGTCCTTGGCGTGGACGGCGGCCAGACCGGCGTGCCAGCCGGTCAGCGCCGTTACCGGGTCATGGCCGATGGCGGCCAGATTGGCCGGGTCGATGCACAGCGCGAGCACATCGCTCCACCGCCCGGCGGCGCGGAGCAATTCCTCCGCGCTTGACCGGTCGTAGACGATCTGCTTCGGGTGCGGTTCGAGCAGCACCGTCACGCCCGCTTCGCTGGCGGTGCGCAGCACCGGCTCAGCCCGCGCGAAGAATTCGGCGATGTTGTCCGCCCAGCTGACATCGCTTCCCCACCAGGACAGCCAGCGAGCGAAGTCGGGACAACCGACCAGCAGCCGCACCGTGGTGACACCCAGCCGCTCGGCGAGCCTGATCGAGCCGACCGCGCACTGCACCGCATGAGCGCGCTTGTCCTCCGCGGTCCCCGGCGATACCGGGTCGGTATGGGGCCCGTGCGGCCCGAGCAGTAGCTGAGCGTCGCGGCTGTTGCTCACACAGGTGACCGGCCAGCCGTTCCCGAGGCCGGTGACCGCTTTCGCCACCTCGTCGCGGTACTCCCCGTCGTCGACGCAGCGGCGGGCATCCACCAGGCCGAGCGTGGTATCCGTCGGCAGATCCAGGCATAGCGGGCCGTGGTCAGCGGCCTCGGCCAGTGCGGCGGGCAGGCCCAGGCCCCCATACGCCGCCAGGCACAGTCCCAGCCGGATCAGCGTTCCGTCAGACATGGTGATGCTCCGCCGGCTCGGGACGGCGTTCGTCGATCATCGCCAGCAGCCCTTCCCGCGGGGTCATCGGCCGCCAGTGGGCAAGGTCGGATACGTCGGTGAAATCGTCGCACGCGAGAGACGAGAACTCCGGCCGGGACGCCCATTCCGTGTCGCGCCGCCGGCACCGGCGCACCAGCGGGTCGTAGGACCCGGCCAGTTGATAGGCCAGCCTGGCGAACTCGTAGCGGCTCAGCTGGTCTGGCCCGGATAGGTGCCTGATCCCGGCGGGGACTCGCTCGGATGCGCAAATCGCGGCGATCACGGAACTCACGTCGGCGACATACACTGGAGTGAATACCTGGTCGGTCGGCGCGAGCAAAGGCCGATCCTCGAACGCGGCGGCCAGGCAGCGTTCGGCAAACGTGCGCCGCTGGCCGGAATTTGTCCACGCATAGATCAGGCTGATCCGTAGCACAAGGCCGTTACCGCCCGCCAATATGAGCCGCTCGGCTCTTTCCTTCACCCGTCCGTATGCGTTGAACGGCTTGGGCTCGTCCGCCACGGTATACCGGCCGCGTTCCCCGGCGAATACGTTGTCCGTGGACACCAGGATGGCGGGAACCCCGGACGCGGCGACAATTCGCGCCGCTTCGCAATGCACATGTGCCGCCTGTCGCTCGTGTCCCTCGATCCAGGTCACGTCGCTCGGGCCGTGCGCCAGCACTACCGATCTCGGCCGAAGGCCGCGTAGCAGGTCACGCAGCGCCGAAAGCCCAGCCTCGGTCGCGAGGTCGACAAGGTGACAGCCGGGCAATGGCACCTTCCGCCTCGTCACGCACGCGACCGGCAATCCGCCCGCGAGTAGTCGGTTGCGCAAAGAGTTTCCGATCAGGCCATAGCCAACCAGCAGTACCGGATTGGACGACCGCTCATGATTACTGGACATCCTCAGGTCCTCTCGGGAATGCTGTCCTCCTCCTAACTAACGGTTTCTCGGCATAACTGGTTCAGCCATATCGCGGTAAATCGGAGCGGGCGCGCGACGGGATTACCGGTCACTATTATATGAGGGGAATGTTCGGGTCGCACCGACATTAATCGGGCCAATGATCGGCTAATTGATTGGCCGGAGCGGCCCCCGGTCAGGTAACAGCAGTCCCCCGAGCACCACAACGTCCTGCGGTCCGCGAAGCGAACAACAACCCGGTGAGCCTCATTGCCCGCCTGCCGGATTACCCTGGATGTCCGATAAGTCTCGAACGAGACGCGGATTAAGACGGAACATCCCTGCTAGGTGGAAATTAAGTGTACGAATACGGCGGGTAAACTTCCACATAGCACTTAATTTCCGCGCTATCTGGAGGCGGAAAGCAAAAGCGCGGCCGGGCCTGACCGAGGCGGCCGCATCAGCGGCATCTTGGCGGGCTTGATGGCGCCATCAGCAGAAGGGGCCTGGCGGCGGATAGGGCGCCGCTCCGTGAACTTTCCAAACAAATCGAGTCGGCGGCGTGTCATGGCTGACGGCCGATTTTGTCCGATATGACCCGTTATGTGACGGCGGCTGTGGTGACCGACGCGGAATGAAAGGGCTCCGCGGAAGAAAGGGCGCCGGTTTCCGGTACCTTTTATTCCAGAGGGCTCCTTTCTTCCACATCGCTCAGCGCAAGCCCCGTGACGAACCCGGCAAAAGGGACAAAGGTGCGCGGGCGCCGGGCGCGGCACCGGCGGGCGCGGCACCGCCGGGCTTCGCGGCACCGTGGAGCGCGAAGCCCGCACACCGCACACCGCGCAGCGCGAAGCCCGCTAAATGATCGGCCGATTGATCGCCCGCTGAGCCCACGAGCCTTCGCGCCGCCGGCCCGCTGGCCCGGCCGCCGCTGGCCCGTCGGCCCGCTGGCCTGGCCGCGCCAGCC
>JAFARZ010000283.1 GCA_019245115.1 Streptosporangiaceae bacterium
CGCTGGGAGAGCCAGGCCCCGCGCAACCACGGGCCCGGGCGAGTGCCATGACATGAACGCTAGCTCGCCAGAGCGTGAATGTCAGGAGGGACTTGTAGGCGATCAGTCGCAAATAGTAATATAACGACTGCGTAACGTCGCAGGCAGTCGAGCCGCTTCCCAATAAGCACCTGTTTTACGGCGTCCAGCCGACCGGACATCAAGGCGCACTGGCCAGAGAGATTCTGACGATCATCCGGTCCGCTGGTTCACGTCGACGGTGTGGACGGTGTCTATGGTGCCACTGATGTCGATGATATCTGCGGTGCCTATAGTGCATACGGTGCCGATGGTGCATACGGTGCCGATGGTGCATACGGTGCCGATGAAGCGAGTGAGGCGATGGAGGAATGGGGCAATGAGGCGACGAGGCGACGAGGCGACGAGGCGGATTACGCGGGCGGGATCCAGTAGACGGGTTCGGCGCCCGGGCCAATGCGCTGCCACGGACCCTCGAAGCCCGCCGAAGCCTCGAGCTGGCCATCGGTCAAGCCGACGACCACCATGTTGGCCGCGTTACCGGCGGCGATCGAAGCTACGGTCACTCCCGGCGGAGTCTGTAGCGCCGCGAGCTGCTGGCTGGCCGGACGTCCGTCAACCGGCACCTCCTGGAGCTGGCTCCCGTTGCCGTTCTTGTTCGCCACCACCAGGTGATCAGCGTCGTACCAGGCCAGAGCGCTCAGATTGGTGATCTCCGGGCCAAGCGGAACCGGCACGCGGATGGTAGGGACACCGGCCTGGGAGCCATGAGGCACTTGCTGGCTGGATATCGAGCCGTAGGGGTTGATCGCCGCCATCAGCAACTCGTTACCTGAAGGGTTCTGCACGATCATGGCGACGCGCACGCCGTCGGGCGCGACGCTCAGCGCGGTCACGTCGTAGCCGAAAGTGACCTGAACGGGTTTCCCGTTCGGCGCCACCATGGAGATGGCCCCGTCCTGCGTGAGCCACAGATCGTGCTGCCGGTCCCAGCTGATGGACGTGATAGCGGATTTGAACAGCGGCACAGACTTCAGCGCGCTCTGATTGCCGACCGGACCGATGCTCAGCGCGGTGCCACCCGCGGAAACCACCGCCACTTCTTTGCCGTCAGGTGACACAGCCACCATCGAGTACGCATTCGCCGTGGTCTTCCCGGATTTCGGCGACCGGCTCGCGTTGCCGGAATTCGCCGGGCCCGAGGGCGTCGGCTGTGCGGTGGGCGCGGCTTGGGCACATGTCACGGCTTCGCCACGGCCGGAGTGGTCAAAGATCGGCGCAGCCGGGCCAGGGGAGGCTTCCCCGGTCGAGCCGCAGGCTGATTGGGCCGCGCCATTGCCGTCGACGTAGCTGAAGCTGGCCGCCGATGACGGGTACGGATCGTACTGAGCGACCGCGCGTGCTTTAGGTGATTCCGCGCCGTCGCCCCATACACTGCCGTTCACCTGGAGTATCACGGTCTGTATCTGGGGCTGACTCACTGATACCGAGGTGAGCGTCGTGTCAAGCTCGGCCATTATGTACGGCAGGGCGGGGTCGCCGCGGGTGAGCTTGCCCTTCAGGTTAACGATGGCGGTAGGCGGATCAGCGATGACGCTGATGCCGATGTGCTGCGGAAAGACGTTCACGACCGAATCACCCAGCCACGTCTTTGTCCCAGGGCCGTTCAGCAGGGTCTCCGCCAGGTTGTTGAGCAGGTTTGTCTCGCTGGTACCGAGGGGCACGAACACTGGGTCTGGAACCAGCACCTGCCGGGACTGGTCGAAGAAGTACAGATCCTGCGGTTCCCAGGCGCGCTCGAAGTCGGACTTGTTGAGCAGCAGCGCGGGCGGCGCGGCGGAGATGCGCCACTCACCGTCCGATTTCACCAGTCTGAACGATTGGCATGGACTGCTCTGCACGGCGGATTCCGCGCAGGATCCGGCATTGCCGGCGGCCTGCTGGGCGGGCGAGCTGCCCTGAGCGACCGAGGCGTACAAGGGCCCGTTCAGCGTCGCCTGTACCTGACCGGTGACCGTCGCCGTCACCTGAGGGACAGGGCTTGACGGGTTCGGCGCCGTCACCTGCCAGCTGTGGAACACCGTAACCGCGCTGCCGGGATTCCAGGTTCTGGCCGCCTGAGGGGTCAGATACTCCCTGACCACCGCGCCGTCCGTGTAGTAGCTGGCGCTGGCGAACAGGAATCCCTCAACGATCTGCTGAGGCGACCACCCGTTTCCCGGTCCGGCGGGGAACGGCCCGACATAGTCCTGGCTCTGCCCCGCATCGGTCTGGTTGACGGGAAGCGAGCTGGGCGGGCCACTGCTCGGCATGCTCACGCAGCCGGCCAGGGACAGCGCGGCAGCAGCGGAGCCGAGCGCCAGCCATACGCGTCGCCGCTTCGGGTTAGCCACGGGAGCTCACACTGCTGATTTCGGTCCCGGGATAAGGTTCGGGCCCAGGGTAGGAGTCGGGCCGGCCGGGCGTGGCGACTATCGCCGCCTCGTCGGGGCCGAGCGGAAGCGGGGAGCCGACCAGTTCCCGGCCAGCGGTTCGCGGCAGCGTCAGCCGGAACACCGAGCCCTTGCCGCGCTCGCCCCAGGCCTGGAGCCAGCCGCCGTGCAGGTGCGCGTCTTCCAGCGAGATAGCCAGTCCCAGGCCGCTGCCGCCGGTGGTGCGAGCCCGGGCCGGGTCCGCCCGCCAGAAGCGATCGAAGACGAGTTGCTCCTCCCCTGGGCGCAGGCCCACACCGTAGTCCCGCACGGCGACCGCCACGGCGTCGCTGTCCATCGCCGCCGTAACGACCACGTCCCTGCTCTCGCCGTGCTCTACGGCGTTGACCAGGATGTTTCGCAGGATCCGCTCCACCCGGCGCCGGTCGACTTCCGCTACGCAGCCTTCGGCGGGCAACCTGAACTCAATCCGGCTGCTCCGCCGCTCCGCCAGTTGCTGGGCGTCATCGGCAGAGCGCCGGACCAGGTCGCAGACATCGACCGGTTCGGCATCAAGCGTCGCCGCACCCGCGTCGTACCGGCTGATCTCCAGCAGGTCGACCAGTAGTTCCTCGAACCGCTCGATCTGGCTCTGTAGCAGCTCCACCGAACGGGCCGCCACCGGGTCGAGTTCATCCCTCGACTCGAACAGCAGATCCGCGGCCATCTTGATGGTGGACAACGGCGTACGGAGTTCGTGCGAGACATCCGAGACGAACTGCCGCTGCACGCTGGAAAGCTCCTCGAGCTGGCGGAGCTTTTCCTGGAGGCTGATCGCCATCTCGTTGAACGAGGTGGCCAACGCGGCCAGGTCATCGCTGCCCTGCACCCGCATGCGCTCGTCGAGATGCCCGGCGGATAGCCGCTGTGCTGCCTGTGCGGCATGCCGCACCGGCAGCACCACCCACCGGGTCACCAGCGAGGCGATCGCGGCCAGCAGGGCCACCAGCGCGAGGCCCACGCCGATCAGGATCTTCTGCACCAGATAGAGAGTCTGCTGTTGCTGATCAAACGGAAACACGTAGTAGAGCTGGTAGTAACGGCCGAGCGGCGCGCCGGCCGCCAGTGCGGGTTCCGGGCCGGGCTGGCTGGAGCCGAGCTGACTGGTGTAGGTCAGGACGGTCGGCTTGACGATGACTGTGCGGGCCGGGCCGGTGGCCGTCTGCTCGGCCGCCACCTTGTCCCTGAGCGCCGCTGGGATCGTCGCGTGCTGGTCAACCGTCTTCGGCCCAGCGCACGGCTCGAAGGCCGGGAAACCGAGCCGCGCCCCAGCGTCCGCCATGCACACGAAGACAAAGTAATTCCCGCTGTTCCCGGTGGCCTGCTGCAAGGTAGACGCCGTGGTCAGCATGACCCGCATGGCGTTCTGCATGCTGGTCACCTCGTCGCCTGGCGACAGCGGAGGCGCCTGGACATCCGGCTGGGATTGACCTTCGGCCGAGACGACGCCGGCGGACAGCTCACCCCGGGCGGTTTTCTCCGCGTTACTCTGCAGGCCGTTGGCGACGGCCTGGGTGAGGAAGAACCCCAGCACGGCGATCACCAGTGCGGAAAGCAGCAGCGTCGTGGCCACCACCCGGAGCTGGAGAGAGCGATGCCAGCGGCTGCGCATACGCGCGGCGGTACGGCGCTGCCACCGGCGGTTCGCCCAGACCGCTCGCCGCACCTTGGACGGCAGCCGCCGGAGAATCTCGCGCCCGAGTTGCGAACGCCCGAACGCGGTTATCCAGGTGATCCGCTCGTCCGTGCTACCCGCTGCCGCCTTCATGAACAGTTACCAGATGCCGCCCTCATGAAATCGGCTTAACCTGGCCCCGCCTTGTAGCCGACGCCGCGCACCGTGACGACGATCTCCGGGTGCTCGGGATCCTTCTCGATCTTGGCCCGGAGCCGCTGAACGTGCACGTTCACCAGCCTGGTGTCGGCCGCGTGACGGTACCCCCAGACCTGTTCGAGCAGCACCTCGCGAGTGAAGACCTGGCGCGGCTTGCGAGCCAACGCGACCAGCAGGTCGAACTCCAGCGGAGTGAGGTTCAGCGTCTCCCCGTCTCGCTTCACGGAGTGACCAGCCACATCGATGACGATGTCGCCGATCTGCAGCATTTCCGGAGCGGGCTCGTCGGTCCGGCGTAGCCGGGCCCGGACCCGGGCGACTAGTTCCTTGGACTTGAACGGCTTGACGATATAGTCGTCCGCGCCCGATTCCAGGCCCAGAACCACATCCACCGTATCGGTTTTCGCCGTCAGCATGACGATAGGCACGCCTGACTCGGCCCGGATCTGACGGCATACGTCGATCCCGTCCGAGCCGGGGAGCATCAAGTCCAACAGCACCAGATCCGGCCGAGATTCACGGAAGACCTCGACCGCCTTGTCACCATCGGAGACAAAGGTCGGTTCGAATCCCTCACCCCTGAGCACGATGCCAAGCATCTCGGCCAGAGCCGCGTCGTCATCGACGACAAGCACACGTCCCTTCATGGGCCCCATCGTTCCATGTAATCGACACTGCGTGGACGCAGGTTACCCTCATTTCCGAGCAACGCAACACCCGTTCAGGGGTAGCTTTTCCGTTACGGGGTACATCGAACCCAATTTGCGCGATGTCCGAGGGGTCTCATATGGCAGATTCACCGAATTCGGCGGCTGCGGGGGCGTCTGATCCCGGTGACGGACCCGCCGGACCAGACGACCGCGACGAGTTTACCCCTACCCAGCCGCCCGACCAGCCCGGATATCCGCCAGGGGGGTATGGTCCGCCCTACGGCCAACCGCCCCCATATGGCCAGTCCCCGTACGGGCAGCCACCCCCATACGAACAGCCCCCCCCGTACGGACAGACGCCATACGGCCAGCCCCCGTACGGCCAGCCCCCGTACGGCCAGTCCGGTTACGGTCCGCCACCGTATGGTTCGTCGCCCTACGGGCAGTGGGTGCCCCCAGCGCCGAAGCCGGGCATAATTCCACTGCGCCCGCTGAACGTCAGCGAGATCCTCGACGGCGCCTTTACCGCGATGCGGCGCAACCCCAAGGCGACTCTCGGGCTCGCGGCCGTTGTCATGACCGTCTACGGAATCGTCACCACCGGAACCACGCTGGCCCTCACTCACCTGATCAAGGGCGTGGCCCTGCCCCCGCAGGGCCAGCCGCTCACCGACGCGCAGGCCCGCCAGTTTCTCGAGCATCTCGGCGAGGTCGTGCTGCCCGCTCTCGCAGTCACGGTGATCGTCGGATTTCTCGCGGACACCATCCTGACCGGTATGCTCACCGCCGTCATCGGGCACAGCGTGCTGGGCAGGCGCGTCAGCATCGCGGAGGCGTGGCGGATAGCGGCGCCGCGGATCGCCGCCCTCGTCGGCTCGACGCTGCTGGCCGGGCTGGTCTTCCTGGGCGTCCTGCTGGTGGGCGGCGCAACGTCGGCGGTGATCGGGGGGGTCCTGATCGCCGCGCACGTGGCGCCGGCCGGCGTGCTGGTGATCGTCGTCGGCGTGCTCGCGTCGCTTGTCGCGGTGGCGATCTTCTGGGTGCGGTTCGGGGTCGCCGCGCCCGCCGTCGTCCTCGAAGGACAAGGGGCGGCCGCCAGCCTCAGCAGGTCGTGGCGCCTGGTGAAGAAGAGCTCGTGGCGAGTGTTCGGCATCTTCCTGCTCACCGAGCTGATCGTGCTCATCGCCACCGGGGTGCTGCAGGTCCCGTTCGGCGTCGTCGGCGCCATCGTGGGTCACGGGTCCGGCGGCATCCTGTCCTTCGGCGGCGGCAGCAGCACGAGCCCGTCGGTCGTGGTGTCGATCATCAGCGCGATCGGCGGCATCGTGGCCGGCTCGGTTACCCGCCCGGTCCTGGCCGGCGCCCGGGTGCTGCTCTACGTGGATCTGCGGATGCGGCGGGAAGGCCTGGACATCGCGCTGCAATCGGCCGCGAGCCAGAGCCAGCAGGGTCAGGCGGTCCCCGAGTTCGGCTCGGTGTGGAGCGGCCAGCCAGGCACCGGCTCCGCGAGCGCCCCACCGGACCAGCGGCGATGGTGATCGCGGCCGATCCGATCGGCCGGGAAGCAGCACAGCGCCTCGCGCGTCAGGAACTCGCGAAAGCTATCTACCACCCGCACGAGTCGTTCCTCACCTGGCTCAACGATCAGCTCGGCCGGCTGTTCAACTCCACGAACGCTGACCTGCCCGGCGGCTGGTGGGCCCTGGTCGCGCTCATCGCGCTGGTGGTGATCATCGCCGGGCTCGTGCTCGCCCGCGTCGGCCCGGTGGCGCGGTCCCGGCGGCGGGGCAGCCCGGGCCCGCTCAGCGGCGCCATGCCGCTGAGTGCCCGTGAGCACCGCGAACTCGCCCAGCGGCTCGCCGCGGACGGCGATTTCTCTCCAGCGACGCTTGAGTATGTTCGCGCCATAGCGGCCGATCTGGAGGAGCGCGCGATCCTGCCGCCGGGCCCCGGGCGCACCGCCGATGAACTCGCCGCCGATGCGGGCCGGCTGCTGCCAGCCCACGCCGACGCGCTCAAGGCAGCCGCCCGGCTGTTCGACGACGTACGTTACGGCGGCCGCGACGGATCCGAGGAAGGCGTCGCGCGGCTGCGCGACACCGATGCCGCGATCCGCGCCACGGCGCCCACCCGCGAGGTAACCACTCAGCGTCCGATGCCCGCGAGTGCCCTCCCGTGACCAGCATCATCACCGCCCCGGCCAGCCCAGCGACCGCCCCGGCCGAGCGCGCGGCGAATCCAGCGTCGCGCGGCCAGTGGCGGCTTCCCGTAGTCATCGCGGCCATAGTCCTGCTGGGCGGCGGGCTGATCGCCTGGCTTCAGCCCGGCGCGACGCCGACCGGCTACCTCGACCCGGGCAACGCGGGCCCGAACGGCGCCCGGGCCCTAGCCACGATCCTGTCCGAACGCGGCGAGCGGATAGCCACGGCCACCACCGCCGCCGCGGCCAGCAAAGCCGCGGCACCCGGCAACGGCGCCGCACCCGCCAACGGCGCCGCCACGATCCTGGTCACCAACCCCTACCTCCTCACCCCGGCCGAGCTGAGCACAATCGCGCACACGAGGGCCGACCTGGTGCTCCCGGACCCGGACAGCGCCGAACTGGCCGTGCTCGCCCCGGGGGTAACGGTGGCTGAACACGCCACGACCGGCACCGCGAACCCTGACTGCACGCTGCCCGCCGCCGTCCTGGCGGGCAACGCCGACATGGGCGGGACGCTGCTGGCCGCGACCGTCAAAGGCGCCGTGCGCTGCTACCCTGCCGACGGCCATCCGGCTCTGGTCCGCTACTCGGCGGGCGGCCGCGTGATCACCGTCCTCGGCACCGGGATGCCGCTCACCAACGCCCAGCTCGGCAACCTCGGCAACGCCGCGCTGGCCATGAACCTCCTGGCAGCCGGCCGGCTGGTATGGCTGGAGCCGACGGCCACCCCGCCCGGACCGCCGCCCACCGGAACGCAGACGTTCACCAGCCTCATCCCCAAGCCCGTCTACATGGTGACGGTCCAGCTCCTCATCGCGGTCCTGCTGCTCGCCCTGTGGCGGGTCCGCCGTCTCGGCCCGGTCGTCGCCGAACGCCTGCCGGCCGTGGTCCGCGCGTCGGAAACGACCGAAGGACATGGCCGCCTCTACCACGCTCGCCGAGCTAGGGACCGGGCCGCGCAGGTGCTCCGCGATGCCGCGGGCGACCGGATGCGGAAGGCTCTCAGCCTGCCGCCGGACGCGGGGCCCGAGCTCACCGCCGCCACCTTGGCCCAGCGCACCGGCACCCCGGTCACCGAGATAGCGGACACGCTCAGCGGACCGCTTCCCGCGGACGATGCCGCACTGGTGGCGCTCGCCGATAGGCTCGACGAACTGGAGAGAAAGGCAGGCCCCAGGTGACCGCCGAGGCAGGGTATCAACGGCTCGTCGAGAACGATCCGCGGGCCGCGATCGCGGCCGTCCGGGCCGAGATCGCCAAGGCAGTGGTGGGCCAGGACGCCGTGGTCACCGGCTTGCTCATCGGGCTGATCTGCCGCGGCCACGTGCTGCTCGAAGGCGTCCCGGGCACCGCCAAGACCCTGCTTGTCCGCGCGCTCGCGGCGGCGCTGCGCCTGGACACCAAGCGGCTGCAGTTCACCCCCGATCTGATGCCGGGAGACGTGACCGGCTCGCTGGTCTACGACACGCGAACCGCCGAGTTCGAGTTCCGGCCCGGCCCGGTCTTCACCAACCTGCTGCTGGCCGATGAGATAAACCGGACGCCACCCAAGACCCAGGCGGCGCTGCTGGAGGCCATGGAGGAGCGGCAGGTGTCCGTCGAAGGGGGCGCCCAGCCGCTGCCCGAGCCCTTCCTCGTCGCCGCGACCCAGAACCCGGTCGAGTACGAGGGCACATACCCGCTGCCCGAGGCCCAGCTGGACCGGTTCTTGATGAAGCTCGCCGTCCCGGTACCGGACCGGGACGAGGAGATCGGGATGCTGAACCGGCACGCGGCCGGGTTCAGCCCGCGCGACCTGGCCGCCGCTGGCATCCGTCCGGTGGCGGGCCGGGCCGAACTCGACGCGGCCAGCCGGGCCGTTCAGGGCATCACCCTGGCCCCTGAGGTCGCCGCGTACATCGTCGACCTGTGCCGGGCTACGCGCGCCTCAGCCGCGGTCCGGCTCGGGGCCTCACCTCGCGGAGCGACCGCGCTGCTGGGCACCAGCCGTGCCATCGCCTGGCTGGCCGGGCGGGACTACGTCACCCCGGACGACGTCAAGGCCGTGGCGCGGCCCACCCTGCGGCACCGGCTCCAGCTCCGCCCCGAGGCCGAACTCGAGGGCGCCACCCCCGACCGCGTCCTAGAAGGCGTCCTCGCCTCCGCCCCGGTGCCCAGGTAACCATGGCCATAACCGGCCGGGCGGCGGCGGTGGCGCTGGCCGGAGTACTGGTGGTGCTGGCGGTACGCAACTGGCTGGCGGTGGTGGCCGTGGCGGCCGTGCTGCTGGCCGGAATCGCCGCAGACCTGCTGCTCGCGGCGGCGATCAGGCCGCTGGTCATGACCAGGTCCGGCGACACCAGGGTCCGGCTCGGCGAGACGGCCACGGTCACCCTGGCCATCGTCAACCCGAGCCGACGCGCGCTGCGCGCCGTCATCCGAGACGCCTGGCCGCCCAGCGCCGGCGCCGCGCCGCGTCACGCAAACGCGACGATCCCCGGCCGCGGCCAAGCGACCCTCACCATGAACCTCAAACCAACCCGTCGCGGCGACCGCACCGCGGCCAGCGTGACCGTACGTTCCCATGGCCCGCTGGGCCTGGCCGCGCGGCAGGGCAGGCGGACCGTGCCCTGGACGGTGCGGGCCCTTCCCCCGTTCCGCAGCCGCAGGCATCTGCCGGAGAAGCTGGCCCGGCTGCGCGAGCTGGACGGCATGCACCGCTCGCTGATCCGCGGCCAGGGCAGCGAGTTCGACTCGCTGCGCGAGTACGTGCCGGGGGACGACGTCCGGTCGATCGACTGGCGCGGTACCGCGCGTCACCAGGACGTGCTGGTACGCACGTGGCGGCCGGAACGCGACCGCCGCATCCTGGTCGTGCTCGACACCGGCCGGACCGCCGCCGGGCGGGTGGGGGACGCGCCCCGGCTGGACAGTTCCATGGACGCCGCGCTGCTGCTGGCCGCGCTGGCCGCCCGGGCCGGTGACCGGATCGACCTGATCGCCTTCGACCGCCGGATCCGGGCCCGGGTCCTGGCCGCGCCGCGCACCGACGTGCTGCGCGCGTTCACCAGCGCCATGGCGCCGCTGGAGGCGGAGCTCATCGAGTCGGACAGCGGCGCGATGGCCAGCGCGATCCTGACGCTGGCCCGGCAGCGCTGCCTGGTCGTGCTGCTCACCGACCTCAACCCGGCCGCGCTCACCGAAGGCCTTCTGCCGCACCTGCCGGTACTGGCTTCGCGGCACGTGCTGGTGCTCGGCGCGGTAGCCGATCCCCGGCTGGACGCGCTGGCCGGAGGCCGCGGCGAAGCCGCCGCCGTTTACGGGGCCGCCGCCGCCGAACGCGCCCGCGCCGAGCGGGCCAGGGTGGCCGCCCAGCTCCGGCAGCGCGGGGTGACGGTGGTGGACGCCTCCCCGGAGCGCCTGCCTCCGGCGCTGGCCGACGCGTACCTCGACCTCAAGGCGGCCGGCCGACTGTAACGCCGCGACCGGCAGAACATCAGGTGCTTCCTCGATATCCGAGGTCTCGCCGACGCTCACAGCCCGGCGACCGAAAATCAAAACATAGCTAAGGAACGACGTCTCCGCGACGACCCCGATCCCGATCCGGGCCCAGGTTGGCAGCGGAGACGGGGTGACGAACGCTTCGATGACGCCGGACACGGCCAGGACGACGATCATGCCGAGGGCGATCGTGACCGTCGAACGCCCCTCCTCGGCGAGCGCGCGGGACCGGGGCCTGGGCCCCGGGTCGATGATCGTCCAGCCGAGCCGCAGCCCCGCCGCGGCGGCGAGGAAGACCGCGGACAGCTCGAGCATCCCGTGCGGCAGGATCAGCGCGAAGAACTCTGTTCCCCGGCCGTGCGCGATCATGAATCCGCCGTCGACCCCCACGTTCAGTGCGTTGTTGATCAGGACCAGCACGGTCGGTATGCCCAGCAAGATGCCGAAGATCAGCGACTCGGCCGCCACCAGCACGTTGTTCGTCCAGACCTTGGCGGCGAAGGAGGTAGCGGCGTACTGGGAGTAGTAGCCGCGGAAATCCTGCTGCACAAGCTGCTTGGCCTGGGATGGCGGTAGCAGGCTGGCCTGCACGGTGGGAGACCTGGCGATCCAGGCCCCGGCGATCAGAGCCAGGACGATCGACCCGGCCGCCGCGCCGAACCACCACCACCGCGCCCGGTAGGCGGCGGCCGGGAACCCCACCACCGCGAACCGGGCCACCTGCCGCCAGGCCGGGACGTGCGCACCGGTCACCGCGTTGCGCGCCCGCGCCACCCGGCTGGACAGCTCGGCGGTCAGCACCGCGTCGCCGCCCGCGGAACGGGCCTCCGACAGATGCGTCGCGGCCCGCTGGTACAGCCCGACGAGCTCGTCCACCTCGGCGCCGGACAGCCGGCGCCGGCGCCGGACCAGCTCGTCCAGCCGGGCCCATTCGCCCCGGTGCGCGGCCACGAAGATGTCGGCGTCCACAGGCGCTACCCTAAGAGGTGCTCTTCATGATCATGGGTCAAAGGCGGGAATAGTTACCGCAAACGACCCATGATCATGGCTGGGGTTGGCTGGGGGGGCTGGGTAGGCGGGTAGGAGCACCGTGGACGAACTGGTCAGCGGCGAGGCCGTCGTCATCGAGGTGCCCTGCGCCCGTTTCCCCAGCCGTCTGGCGGCGATCCTGATCGATTTCGGAGTCCAGGGCGTGCTGCTGCTGATCGTCAACACGGTCATCGTCGCGGCCTCCGGGCACCTGAACGCCGCCTCGGTGGCGGCGATCGCGCTCACCGCCTCCGTCCTGGTCATCGTGGGCTACCCGACGATCTTCGAGACGCTCGGCCGGGGCCGTTCGCTGGGCAAGCTGGCGTTCGGCCTGCGGGTGATCGGCGACGACGGCAGCCCCGAGCGATTCCGCCAGGCGCTGGTGCGAGCGCTGGCCGCGGTGGTGGAGATCTGGATGCTGACCGGCGCCCCGGCGCTGATCACGTCGCTGATCTCGGCCCGGGGAAAGCGGCTCGGCGACCTGTTCGCTGGCACCTACGTCATCCAGGAACGGCTGCCGGCCAGGACCACGCCGCCGCCTCAGATGCCGCCGCACCTGGCGGGCTGGGCGGCCAGCCTGGAGCTGTCCGCGCTGCCTGATTCCGTCGCCTCCTCGGCGCGCAGCTACCTGAGCAGGTACTGGGAACTGACCCCGCAGGCCCGCCATGACCTGGGCCAGCGCGTCGCCGCCGACGTCGCGTCCCGGGTTTCGCCGCCGCCTCCCCCGGGAACACCGCCGGCGGACTTCCTGGCCGCCGTGCTGGCCGAACGCCGCGCCCGGGCCCTGGGTAAACCACCTGAATGAGCATCCTGATCGGCACTTCCGGGTGGCAGTACCAGGACTGGCGGGGCGACTTCTATCCGCCCGGCGTGCCGCAGCGCCTGTGGCTGGAGCATTACGCCCAGCACTTCGCCACCGTGGAGAACAACGGCACGTTCTACCGGCTGCCCTCCCGCGACACGTTCGCGAGCTGGCACGACCGGGTTCCCGATGGCTTCGTGATGACGGTGAAGGCCAGCCGTTACCTGACGCACGTGCGCCGGCTGCGGGAACCGGCCGAGCCGGTGCGGCGGATGCTGGACGCGGCGGCGGGGCTCGGCGACCGCCTCGGTCCGGTGCTGCTTCAGCTTCCGCCGACCCTGCGGGCGGACCCGGTGCTGCTCGACGAATGCCTGGCAGCTTTCCCGGCGGCGATCCGGCTTGCCGTCGAACCACGTCACGTTTCCTGGTGGACCGACGAGACACGCCAGGTGCTGAGCGCACGAAACGCGGCGCTGTGCTGGGCCGACCGGAAAGCCACAGCGCTCACCCCGCTGTGGCGCACCGCGGACTGGGGCTACCTGCGGCTGCACGAGGGCGACGGGACCTCATGGCCGCGCTATGACCAGCGGACGCTCGACGCCTGGGCCGAGCGCCTCACCGTGACCTGGAACGACGCGGAAACCGTGTACGTCTACTTCAACAACGACCAGCGCTGCGCCGCCCCCCACGACGCCGACGCCCTGGCGGAAAGCTTCATGCGGCGAGGACGGGCAATTCCACTCCCAGCGTGTCCACCAGACGCTTGATGTCCTCGACATCCGAGGTGTATATCGCGGCCTCGTTACGCGCGGCAAGCAGGACAACGAACGCGTCCACCACATCACAAGTATTCGACTCAGCTAGGAGTCTCCCCACCGCAACGTGATGCGCACTCGTGAACGCGGCGATGTCGACCCCGCGCAAGGCAAGCATGAGCCGCGCCTGCCGGTCAGGCTTCCGCACTGCCTGCGCAGCTGCCACCGCAGGTACGATCACGCGATTGCCGCGGGTCATGAGCCTGTCATGCCGCATCAGTGCTGCCGCGCTCCGCCTGTCAATCGCAATCAATACCCCCGCGTCATAGACGAACTTCCTCTCTCTCACGCGACGTTTCCCCGTTTCTGTGTGCGTTTGGCTCGGCGACGCGCTTCGTTGTGAGCTCGCGCTTCGTCGATGAGGCGCTCGGCCTCGATCACTTCGGCTTCAGCCGCCGCCATCTCTTCCGCAGCCGGCCAGCCGTGCTCGTCGTAGTACTCGTGAATCGCAGCCAGTCCCTCGCGACGGATGCGTTCCCACTTGAGATGGTCCTTCAGAGCCTCCTCGACCACACTCGAAATGGTGACCCCCTCGACCTCGGCGGCGGAACGAACGTCAGCGGCGACGTCCTCATCAACGGTGATATTCAGCACCCGCTTCTTCCCAGCCATGTTATGACTATAACATGGCCGGGGGCTGGCGCCACAGGCCGTTCGTTGTAAGGGTTTGAGCTAGCATGGCTGGCCATGGCGGAGCCGTTGCGCAACATACTCGATCCCGGCTGGGCGGACGCCCTCGACCCGGTCGCGGACCGGATCGCGGCGATGGGCGACTTCCTGCGGGCCGAGATCGCCGCCGGCCGACGGTACCTGCCGGCCGGCGAGAACGTGCTGCGCGCGTTCACGCAGCCCTTCGACGACGTGCGGGTGCTGATCGTCGGCCAGGACCCCTATCCCACCCCCGGGCATCCGGTCGGCCTGAGTTTCTCCGTCGCACCGCAGGTGAAGCGGCTTCCCGGGAGCCTGGTCAACATCTTCCGAGAGTACTCCCAGGACCTCGGCTATCCGGCGCCATCCACCGGAGACCTGACGCCGTGGACCGAGCGCGGCGTGCTGCTGCTCAACCGGGTGCTGACCGTGGCGCCGAGCCAGCCCGGCTCGCATCGCGGCAAAGGCTGGGAAGAGGTCACCGAGCAGGCGATCCGGGCGCTGGCCGCACGCGACAGCCGGCCGCTGGTCGCTGTCTTGTGGGGCCGGGACGCACGCACCCTGGTTCCGCTACTCGGCAAAGTCCCGGCGATCGAATCCGCCCATCCGAGTCCGTATTCGGCGGCCAGCGGATTTTTCGGATCTCGTCCGTTCAGCCGCGCGAATCAGCTTCTCGAACAGAGCGGAGCCGAACCCGTGGATTGGAAGCTTCCTTAAGATCTTCAGATATTACGCATCCCGACCCGTCCCTGGGAAATAGCTGGTGATAGGCTGATTTCACCTGCTTCCGGGGGCAGTTCTATTGGCTTATCTATGGGCATAGATAAATAGACGAAGACGGGTTAATTACCTGACGGGCGGGTACCGGCACAGTGGAACACACGCAGGTGACTATCGAAGAGGCTATGTCCGTCCACGAGCATTGGCTGAGCCGAAACCGTGCGCTGGTGGCGACCGGCGCCTTCGCGGCCTACGCGACCGCCCTGGCTGTTTACAGCGGGGGCGCGGACCAGACGTGGGCAATCTGGGGTGCGGTGGCGTACGGGGTCGCCACCGTCATGCTCCTGGTTACGCGCCACACCAGACTTCCGTTGATGGTGCCCTTGCTCGTCTCGCTCGTGGGAGCGCTCGGGGCGCCGCTGATGTGGCTCGCCACCAGAGTGTCGCCGACGTCCGAGGTATCGGTCATCTGGCAGTCAGCCTCACTACTGTTGCAGCACGGCACCCCGTACCTCGCGCCGGGACATCTGGACAACTGGCTGTCCTACAACCCGTACATGCCGGCCATGGCCGTCTTCGGGCTGCCGAAGGCGCTGGGCGCCACCGGGTTGATCGCCGATCCGCGGGTCTGGATGACGCTGGTCTCCATCGGGCTGATCGCGGCCGCGTTCTGGCTGGCCGCGCCGCACCCGAACTGCCGGCCCTGCACGCGCAACGTGGCGCTGTCCACGGTGTTCGCCGCGTCCTCCCCGGTCATCGCGTTCCCGCTGTCGGTCGGCATCACCGATCCGCCGGTGATCGCGCTGCTGCTGGTCACCCTGGCCCTCGCCGCTCGCCCGGGGCGGCGGGCGATGTGGGCCGGTACTGTGCTCGGCATCGCGTCCTCCCTGAAGGCGACGGCCTGGCCCGCGGTGCCCATCATCGCCGCGATGCTGGCCACCCGCGACGGCATGAAGGCCGCGTGGCGTTTCGTCGGCATCACGGTGATCGTCGCGGGCGGTCTGAGCGTCCTGATGGCGCCCGCGGCGCTGGCCGATCCGCCCGCGTTCCTCCAGAACACCGTGCTGTTCCCGCTCGGTCTCACCAGGCACCAGACGCCGGCCGCGAGCCCCCTGCCCGGACACCTGCTGGCCATCACCGGTCCGGCCGGGCACTGGGCGGCCGTGTGCCTGCTGCTCGCGGCCGGATTCGGGTTCGCCGTGTCGCTGGTCATCCGACCGCCGGCCGACGCCAGGGCGGCCGCCCTGCGCATCGCCCTTGGCCTCGCGGTGATGTTCACGCTGGCTCCCGCGACCAGGTGGGGCTACTTCGTCTACCCGATCGGGCTCATCGGCTGGCTCGCGCTGACCGGCCAGGGCTCGTCGAAGCAGCGTGCACCGAAGCAGGCCGAGGCCAAGTCGAGCGCGGTCCGCACCCAGGGGACCCCCGCTCCGGTCGGCGCCAGCGTCGGCGCGAGAGATTCCTAGACCGATTGGAGCAACGGCAAGGTCATCAGCCGTTCCTCAACATGTTCAATGACGAAATCCGGTACCGAGCACTCATCTCGCACCTGTGCCCACGTGTCTGAGAGTTGTGCGGCGGTGGTCAGGGCCACCTCAACTGCCTGCGCGGGATCCTGACCGATCTCGGACGCGATCCGGCGGAAATGGTCCGCGGTGATCTGACGGGAGTCCTTGGTTCCGCCCAGTCTGAACGCCAGCCTGTCATTCCGGAATTCCGGATAAGCGGTGACAGAGACGAGGTCGTATGCGGGCGAGAGCCGGGGCGTCCTGGTGTCGGGATAGCGCAAGGTCCAGTTCTTCAGGTGTCCGTCCGTGTTGCCCATCACCACCATGGCCGCCATCCTCCGGGTGAACTCGCTCACGTCGGCTGAGGTGAGCGTGCTGACCACCCTGCCTACGCCGCTGTAGGTTGTCCGGTCGTACTTCGCGTCTGCGGACACCTCACGTACCTGAGCGAAATCCTCCTGGTGGATCCGGCCGGCTGCCAGCCGATCGAATCTGCGAACGGCCAAGGCGTTCTCGGCAGGCCTGACGAGCCCGTCAGGAAGCCCGCGAAGGTCCGCTCCCGCTATCAGGTGATGCTCAGGCACCTCGATGCCTGCGAGCGCAGCCCACGTGAGCATCGCATGCTCATTCTCAGGCACCTGCGGAAACCGGCGGTCAGGCAGCTTGACGATCCAGTCGCCACCCAATCCCGTGACCGGCAACACAAGTCCCTTGTCGTCCCATCGCATTGAGAACTTCGGCTGCACGCCAGCCAGCGAGAACCTGAGCGGATGCTCATGCGCACAGTGATCCGCTTCCGCAAGTTCCGGGATATCCCGCCCGTTACCCTCACGAACTACCCGGACCGCACCTGGCAGATCTTCGCCAAGGTATGTCAACAGCAAGAAGTCGTGAACGTTCCTGCGGTCTAGGTCCCTGGCTACCAGCTCGCGGAGGCCGCTTCCCGGCTCCGGCAGTAGGTTCGCGAACCATTCGGGAACACGACCGCTGGCGGTGCGCCGTCGCGACGGATCGGCTTCGAACGCCTGCCCGAGCACCGGATGGTCAGGGGTAACATCCTCATAATCGAACCACGTACTACCCTCGCGATACCCCAGCGTGCCCACCCGCCGTGCACCCAGATAGACCCCCGCGACGGCCTCATGCGTCATCAGACCCGACTTCCTCATCATCGAACAGAGACTTGGGATCTTGCCCGTCTCTGAAACCAAATAGCGCGTATCTCTGAACATTCCGACGTATGACACGCAACATAAGGTTGGCCCGGATTTCCCAAAAAGAATCGAAGTCGTTAGCGTGGAGAGCCAGCACGCAATCAGCGTCAATACATTGGCTCCAGAGCGTTTCCGCAGCGAGATTCCCACTAGTAACAGCCGCCAACAAGCGATCATGCGGGTATGGCGGATGAACGATACGGCGCGCCAATGAATTCGGGGGTGCGGCATATTGCGCATATCCGGAAAGCGGCGACTGCGGAGACGTGGCATACGGAGGCGCCTCGTACGTTTCATCACCCCGCCTCGAAAGCCCTGTTTCCTTATCACGTGCCAGTTCACGCAATGGGACACTACTGCCCTCGGACCCGGACGGTATTGTTTGGATCATTGCTCCACCGATTTCGGGAGTGAAGACCAGAGATGCTGGGGTCAGCACAGCGAAAGGACTGGATCTGGCCTCCAAAACGGTAACAATATCCACGTCCTCCCCAGCCCTGGCATCACCCATGTCAACAAAAAGCTTTGGATGCTGAACCAGCAAAGCCAGGAGATTTAGTTTCGCCTGTGCGTTGTTTAGTACCGTGCGGTCAAGGTCCGGTGTCCAGCTATCGTCAACATGCGCAAGACCCTCCAAGAGCCGACTCGCGCTCACTACCGGGTCTCCCGATATCATCTTCACGGAGGCACGCCAAGCCACATCTTTCCGACGTGCAGCAAGTCCAGTTACGGCACATCGCCATACCCAACGCCGCAGCAGCTCCGCCGCGCGTTCCATCGGTGGACCGAACAGCGCGGTATAGCGCGCCAAGATAGGAATGTACTGCGGATAAGGTACCAATCGCATATGGGGGACCATGCAGTAGTCCCTGAGGAAGTCGATTACGTGACCGATCGCCCGTTCAGCTGCAAAGAATGACTCGCGGCGATCTTCATCCGAGGCGAACTCCGCCGAGAAGTCACGTGCCATATCATCAGCACGGATGGATAGCACGGTTTGCATGAGTATACTGTCGCTGAGGCGCCCAAAGCCGAATGCCTCAGTACTGGCAGCGAGAGCTTGAAGTCCCGATGGCTCCATCTCATCAGAAACGCTGAACAATGCGCTGAAAACTTCAGCCGATCGCAGAGCCTTGCCTGATGTATTTAGCCGCTCGAAGATCTCCCGAGCGGACGAGAGATCATCATCGTAAATGACTGCTGCAGGAATCTCATAATCACTAATTGCATCGACGAGAGAGTAAAGCCGGTCGAAGAAGACATCATCCCACAAAGGATGTTCGCGCTGCCATGTTATGACGTGAGGATAGTTGAGTGCCGCGCTAACTGGGAACCAGCCAACAGGGATACGCTCGCGCCGCCCAGCCGACAAGAATCGCTCAGTCTGAACATCGAAATAAATGCGAAAACGCGGGTCCACCGTATCCGCAGAAGCCGTCAAGCCCCCGACGAGGGCAGTGATACGCTGCTGCCCGTCAACGACCCAATATGCGCTCGGCACCTCTGGCGCGGCGAGTTGCAACGGCCCTATCTCGACCAACGCCTTCGGTGCAGGCCGCTGCAGGAGCACAAGATCTCCGATGGGATAGCCCCGGTAGATGCTATCGAAGAGCTTTCCCACATCGTTCGCCTCCCAACGGAATGGCCGCTGGATCGGCGGAATTCGGATTCGACCTTCCAATGCCATCTGAACTAGATGGCGTGGACCGAAGTTAGTGATCCTAGGTCTCGTTACGACGGGCATTCTGTCATCGTACGGTGACCATGATCATATGGCGTGGTACGCCGCACTTCAGGAACCGAAGCGCCAGGACTCCAGGTACTCCTGCTGCTCGGCGGTCAGCGTGTCGATGCGCGTTCCGGTGGCGGCGAGGACCAGGCGCGCCGCCTCGGCATCGATGTCCGGCGGCACCGGGTGCACGTCGGCGGACAGCTTTCCAGCATTACCGGCCAGCCATGCCAGCGACAGCGCCACGATGCCGAACGCCAGGTCCATGACCTCCGGGGGGTGCCCCTCGGCCGCCACGAGGTTGACCACGCGCCCTTCGGCCAGCAGCAGCAGCGTCCGGCCGTCCGGCAGTTCGTAGGCATCGACGTGGGGGCGCACGTCGTAATGGGTGGCGACGGCCATCTCAGCCAGCGCCCGCAGGTCTATCTCAGCGTCGAAATGGCCGGCGTTGGCGAGGATCGCGCCGTCCCGCATCGAAGCGAAATGAGCCGCGCTCACCACGTCTACCGAACCCGTCGCGGTGATGAACACCTCTCCCAGCGGGGCGGCCTCGGCCATCGGCAGTACCCGGAAGCCGCGCAGCGACGCGTCCAGCGCCCGCACCGGGTCCACCTCGGTGACGATGACGCGGGCGCCCAGTCCGGCCGCCCGCTCCGCGATGCCCACACCGCACGCGCCGAAGCCGGCCACCACCACCGTCTTGCCGGCCAGCAACGTGTTGGTGGCCCGCAGGATGCCGTCGAGCACCGACTGCCCAGTCCCGCACGTGTTGTCCAGCATGCGCTTGGCGGGGGTGTCGTTGGCGGCGATCACGGGGAAGGCCAGCGTTCCGTCGGCCGCCATCCGGCGCAACCGGATGACGCCGGTGGTCGTCGACTCGCAGCCGCCGCGCACACCCGGCAGCAGCGCCTCCGCCGTGGTGTGCAGAATGTTGACCAGGTCGCCGCCGTCGTCCACCACCAAGTCGGCACCGCCGGCGAGCGCAAGCTCGATGTGCCGGTAATAGCCGGGGCGGTCCACCCCGGCCCGGGCGAAGACCGAGATGCCTTCGTTCGCGGCGAGCGCGGCGACGATGTCGTCCTGCGTGGACAGCGGGTTCGACGCGGCCAGCGACACGCTTGCCCCGCCCGCCCGCAGCAACCGGACCAGAACCGCGGTCTCCGCGGTCACATGCAGGCAGGCCGCGACGCGTAGCCCCTCGACCGGCCGCTCCCCGGCGAACCGGGCAACCAGGCCGGACATGAGGGGCATACGTCGTTCGGCGTACTTAATACGAGCAGCGCCGGCAGCGGCCAGCCCTTCATCGATGAGATGCTGGTCAGTAACGGTAGTGCTCCGACTTGTACGGACCCTCGACCGGCACGCCGATGTAGTCCGCCTGCTCCTTGGTGAGCCGGGTCAGCTTGACACCGAGAGCGTCGAGGTGCAGCCGGGCGACCTTCTCGTCCAGGTACTTGGGCAGCGTGTAGACGCCGAGCGGGTACTCACTGGTCTTGGTGAACAGCTCGACCTGCGCGATCACCTGGTTGGTGAAGCTGTTGGACATCACGAAGCTGGGGTGCCCGGTGGCGTTGCCCAGGTTGAGCAGCCGGCCCTCGCTGAGCACGATGATCGCGTGCCCGTCCGCGAAGACCCACTCGTCCACCTGCGGCTTGACGTTCACCCGGCGGATGCCCGGCCATTTCGCCAGCCCGGCCATGTCAATCTCGTTGTCGAAGTGGCCGATGTTACCCACGATGGCCTGGTGCTTCATCCGGCTCATGTGAGCGGCGGTGAGAATGTTCTTGTTGCCTGTGGCCGTGACGAAGATGTCCGCGCTCTCGACCACATCGTCGAGCGTGGTCACCTGGTAGCCGTCCATCGCCGCCTGAAGCGCGCAGATCGGGTCGATCTCGGTGATGATCACGCGGGCGCGCTGCCCGCGCAGGCTCTCCGCGCAGCCCTTGCCGACGTCGCCGTAGCCGCAGACCACCGCGACCTTCCCGCCGATCAGCACGTCGGTCGCGCGGTTGATGCCATCGATGAGCGAGTGACGGCAGCCGTACTTGTTGTCGAACTTGGACTTGGTCACCGAGTCGTTGACGTTGATCGCCGGGAACAGCAGGGTGCCCTCCCGGGCCATCTCGTACAGCCGGTGCACCCCGGTGGTGGTCTCCTCGGTCACGCCCTTGATGTTCTGCGCGATCTTCGTCCACTTGCCGGGCGGAGACTGACGGAGCCGGTCCAGGATGACCCGCCACTCCTCCGGGTCGTCCTCGCCCGCGGACGGGACGGCACCCGCCGTCTCATACTCGGCGCCCTTGTGCACCAGCAGCGTGGCGTCGCCGCCGTCGTCCAGGATCATGTTCGGACCCTCGCCGTCCGGCCAGGTCAGCGCGTTCTCCGTCGCCTGCCAGTACTCCTCGAGCGACTCGCCCTTCCAGGCGAACACCGGGATACCGCTCGGGTTGTCAGGCGTGCCATCCGGCCCTACGGCCACTGCCGCGGCCGCGTGGTCCTGGGTGGAGAAGATGTTGCAGCTGGCCCACCGCACCTGCGCACCGAGCGCGGTCAAAGTCTCGATCAGCACCGCGGTCTGCACGGTCATGTGCAGGGAGCCGGTGATCCGGGCCCCCTTCAGCGGCTGGTCCTTCGCATACTCGGCGCGCACTGCCATCAGGCCCGGCATCTCGTGCTCGGCCAGTTCGATCTCCTTGCGGCCGAATGCGGCAAGCCCGATGTCCGCGACCTGGAAGTCGGCAGTCATCCGCATCTCTCCTTGCTTCTGTGCGTTTGATGGGTGCTTCTGTGCCCTGTACCGTCACGCTACGGGATGCGCGGCCGGCGACGCACCGATTGCCGAGTCTTCTTGACGTAAAATTGTCAGAATGCGAATCTCGGCGGCCGCGCGACGTCTCGGCACATCCCCCAGAATGCTTCGTTACCGCGAAGAGCTGGGCCTGCTTCCTGAGGTACGAGACCGGTACCCCGGGGCGCGTTCGGCCGCGTCGCCGGGGCATTCGGCAGCATCGCCGGGGCGTTCGGCCGCGTCGGGAGGGCGTTCGGCCGCGTCGGGAGGGCGTTCGGCGGCGTCGGGAGAGCGTTCGGGGGCGTCGGGGGGGCCGCACGGACCGGCGCATCGCCAGTTCAGCGAGGCGGACATCGCCGCGGTGGCCGCCGCGCTCGAGCTGGAGAAGCGCTACGACATCAGCCCAGCGGCCCTGGCCTTCGGCCTGCGCGTGCTGGCCGAGCCATCGGTACGCGCGGCGGTCGCCGACCTCGCCCGCCGGCTCGGTCGAATACCCCCCACCCCCAGCCGCGCCCTCGACTTCGAAAAAGAACGCGCCCTCCGCCTCCTCCAACACCCCCACCGCTGAATCGCCGTCTGAGAACCCGGCTCTTACGACATCGATGGCGCTGGGCCGGATGTCGCTGGGCCGGATGTCGCTGGGCCGGACAAATCCTCCACGCAGCGCGATGAATGGCGCCATCCTCACGCCGCCCTCGACCTCCCCGTCCTCGCGCCCCCTCCTTCCGTCCCCGCCCGCCCCTTCCGTCCCCGCCTTACGTCGCGCCCCCTCCTTCCGTCCCCGCGTACCCTCGTTCCGTCCCCGCCCGCCCCGACATTTCGGCATTCGTCCGGTTTTGCTCGCGCGGTGGTCAGTCATCTATGGAAGATAGGAGCCCTCTGGAAGAAAGGGCGCCGGAAACCGGTGCCCTTTCTTCCGCAGAGCGCTTTTATTCCGCGTCGTTGCGCTCCACCGTTGTCCACGTAACGGTCATATCCTGGCAAAAACCGGCGGCCATTCACTATGGGACGCCCACTTTTCGGAGGGTAAGTGTTCGCAGCCGTAAGTGTGGTCGGGCGTCACTGAGCTGGCCATATCCCATATCCGGAAATGTCGGGCGTGGACCCTTGCGGCGGAGAGCTGCTGATCCTATATGGCGGATCACACTGAGCCGATGCGGGAAATCGGGTCGCAGGCGGTCATGTCTCGGACTGGCGGGGGATGTGTCGGGGTTCGGCGGTTCTGGAGGCTGACGGAGAATTGGACGGCGACGGAGAATCGGAGGGCGACGAGGACTTGGACGGCGAGGGGGAATTGGAGGATGACGAGGACCTGGACGGCGACTTGGACGGCGAGGGGGACTTGGGGGGTGACGAGGACTTGGGGGGTGACGGGGAATTTGGCGGGGCGGGGGGTTTCGGGGGGGAGGGGGAGTCGAGGACGCGGGCGGGGCGGATGTGACGGCCGCGGAGGACGGCGCGGATCGAGGGATCGGTCTGGTCGGATCGCGCCGGGCGGTAGATGTCCGGCTCAAGGTAGATCGTGTCGGCGATCGGGACCACGGTCCGCACCCGGCGCTCGGCGGCGTCGATACCCGATGCGATCTGGGTGGCCACGTCGTCCGACCGGACCGCGATCTTCGCGGCGACCAGGATTGAATCCGGGCCGATGTGCACGGTCCGCAGGTGGATGACGCGCTCGACCTCCGGACCGTCCTCGATGGCGGTCACGATCGCGCGCTCAACCTCCGCGCTCGCCGCCTCGCCGATGAGGAGGCTCTTCGTCTCCACGGCCAGAATGGCCGCCGCGCAGGCCAGCAGCACGCCGATAGCCAGGGACCCGGCTCCGTCCCATACTCCGCTGCGAGTCAGCCAGGCCAGCGACACGCCCACGAACGCGAACCCCAGCCCGAGCAGGGCAGCCATGTCCTCCAGCAGCACCACCGGTAGTTCCGGGGCCTTGGCCCGCCGGATGAACGTCCCCCAACCCCGCCCCGCGCGGACCTGGTTCGCCTCCTTGATCCCGGTACGCAACGAGAACGTTTCGAGCACCGCGGCGATCCCGAGAACGGCCAGCGCCACCCCGGCGTCGTGGACCTCTCCCGGATTCAGCATCTTGTGGACGCCGTCGTACATGGAGAACGCCGCACCGACGGTGAACAACATCACCGACACCACGAACCCGTAAAAGTACCGCTCCCGGCCGTATCCGAACGGATGCTCCTCGGAGCGCGGGCGATCGGCACGGCCGCGACCGATGAGCAGCAGTACTTCGTTGCCGGTGTCGGCGAGCGAATGCACGGATTCCGCCAACATCGACGCGGACCCGGTCAGCGCGAAAGCGCCGAATTTCACCGCCGCGATGCCGAGGTTGGCGAGCAGCGCGGCCAGCACCGCCCGCATACCCTGGACCGCTTTCATCCCAAGTACCGTACCAGTGAGGACGTCACTCAATCCGCGCCGGAAGATCCCGGATCACATCGGCCTGGCCTGGGTCGATGCCAGAAGCAATGCCCAGGTACACGCTCGCGTAGTCAGTGAGCTGGACGACCGCGGCCAGCCGCAAGAGCGGATGCTCTCCTTCCGTGGCCAGCTCGGACACCGAGATCCCGCGCTGGCTGGCGAGCTCACCGATCGTGGTGGCGATGTCCTGGGTGGTCACTCGCTCGCGGAGCTCCACGTCGGTGATGATGACGAGCCGCAACGGGAACTGCGGGATTTCTCCGGCGAACGGCCCGTCGAAGGTGCCAAGCTGGTTGTACTTGACCTCGGGCAGGATGCCCGCTATGGCGGGGCATTTCGCGTTCTCGTTGAGCTGGCTGGCGAACCGCGTCGCCACCACCGCGGTCAGCGGGGATGTCCCCCAGATCATCGGCAGGCCACCCATGAGGTCAAGCCCGAGGGACTTACCCGGATTGACGAACGACTCACTCGCCGGGCGGCATTGGTGCGAGACTTCCTCCAGCCGCCCCGCGGTCTGCTCGTAGACCTCCGCGCCTATCTGGGCGATGCCCAGCCGTTCCGCCACCACCAGCAGCGGAACTGTCAGTGCCCACAGGGTCTGACGCGGCAGCACAGTGCCCGCCTGATCCACCTTGACGAAAGGCGCCCGGGCTTGCTCCGCGATGCGGTGCAGCGGCGACGCTTCGGCGCCGACGCCGACCAGCCGGCAACCGCGCCGGGCCGCCTCCCGCGCCACCGCCAGTGTCTCGTGCGTCGTGCCCGAAGACGAGACCGCGAAGACCAGATCCGCCGCGCCAACCCAGCCGGGCAGCCGGCCCGCGCGCAATGTCAGCACCTGAACCGCGACGCCCGCGCCGCACACCACGCCGAGGATGTCCCCCGCCGTCCCTGAGCTCCCCATCCCCGCCACCACGATGGCGCGTGGCCTGGCGTCCGGGGTGAACGCGGACAGGTCCGTCTCAGCACATGCCCGCACCGCGGTGCGCACCTGCGCGGCGGACGAGGCCACCTGCCGCAGCATTTCGGCGGGGTCGGCCGCCTCGACTACATCGGGCGTGTCCAGCCGATCAGCGGCCAGCGCGAACTCGGCGCCATCCCACAGGTCGCCCTGGTCCGGGCCATCCTCACTCAATCGCGGCGCGCCTCATCTACCAGCAGCACCGGGATGCCGTCACGGACCGGATAGGCCAACCCGCATTCCTCGTTGGTGCACACCAACTCGCTGGCCTCGTCGTCGGCGCGCAGGGGCGCGTGACACTGCGGACAGGCCAGGATTTCCATCAGCCAGTCATCGATCTGCATATCAGCCTTCCCGGACGATGCTCAGGACTTCGTCGCGGATGCGGGCCATTGTTTCCTCGGTGTCCGCCTCCGCGTTGAGCCGCAGCAGCGGCTCGGTGTTGGACGGACGCAGGTTGAACCACCACTCGTGCTCGCCCACGGTCAGGCCGTCGAGCTGATCGGTGGTGATCCCGGGACGGCTCTCGAACGCCGCCCTGACCCGCGCGGTCGCCTCGGCCTGGTCGGAGACCTCGGAGTTGATCTCGCCACTGGCGTAATACCGCGAGTACTCCGCCGTCACGGCGGACAGCGGCTTTGTCTGGGTGCCCAGGGCCGCGAGCACGTGCAGCGCGGCGAGCATGCCGGAGTCGGCGAACCAGAAGTCCCTGAAGTAGAAGTGCCCGGAGTGCTCACCACCGAACACCGCTCCGGTCTCCGCCATCTTGGCCTTGATGAACGAGTGCCCCACCCGGGTGCGCACCGGATTTCCGCCATGCTCCCGGACGATCTCCGGCACCGCCCGCGAGGTGATCAGGTTGTGGTTGATCGTCGCACCCGGCTCGCTGGCCAGTTCCCGCGCGGCGATCAGCGCGGTCAGCACCGACGGCGAGACGATCTCACCCCGCTCATCCACCACGAAACAACGATCCGCGTCGCCGTCGAAGGCAAGCCCGATGTCGGCGCCATATTCGCGGACGGCGGCCTGCAGATCCCGCATGTTGGCCGGCTCGATCGGATTCGCCTCGTGATTGGGGAACGTGCCGTCCAGCTCGAAGTACATCGGGATCAGCGTTACCGGCAAGCCATCGAACACCTGCGGCACCGTATAGCCAGCCATCCCGTTGCCGGCGTCCACGGCCACCGTCAGCGGCCGGATGCTCGACACGTCCACCAGCTTGCGCAGGTGGTCGGCGTAGCCCGGGAGCAGGTCTACCGATGTGACCGTGCCGGGTTCTGGAAGAGATACCACCGACCGTTCGCCATAAGCCTGAATTTCCTTCAGGCCGGTCTCGATCCCCACCGGCCTCGCCCCTGCGCGGCACAGCTTGATGCCGTTGTACCGCTGCGGGTTGTGGCTCGCGGTGATCATCGCGCCGGGGATGCCAAGATCGCCGCTGGCGTAGTACAGCATGTCCGTCGAGCCGAGGCCCCCGGCCAGGACGTCCGCGCCCCGCGCCGCGGCACCGCGGCCGAACGCGTCCGCCAGCGGCGGCGACGAGGTGCGCATGTCATGCATGATGACGATCTGCTTGGCCTCGGTGACCTGGACGAACGCGGCACCAACCGCTTCCGCCACGCTCTCGTCGAGCTGGTCGGGTACGACACCTCTGATGTCGTACGCCTTCACGATGTTGGCGAGATCGCCCAATTCCGCCTCCCGTACAAGACCTGTACGTGAGAGCCTATCGGTCCTTGGGCGGTCCGGACTTCAGTACCCGAAGGTGACCACGGCGGCCGACCTCGACACCCTGGCCGACGGGTTCGGAATCCCGCTTCGCGCGCGGCCTCGACTCCATCACCGCGTTGGCGAGAGCCTCCAGGTCATCCTCCCGGTCCCGGGCGTCGTCCGGATCCACCGGGAGGCGCACCACGTCCCAGCCACGCGGGGCGGTTAGCCGGGCGGCGTGCTTCTCGCACAGGTCGTAGCAATGCGGCTCCACATAGGCGGCCAGCGGGCCGAGCACCGCCGTGGACTCGCGATAGACGTAAGTCAGCGTGTAAACGGGCGGATGCTTGCACGCGGTGCGCGAGCAGCAACGGGAACCCACCGGCTCACCTCGCTCACATCGTTGGCATGGCCATGTGTCATGGCCTGACCAATCCCTGCCGACTTGTCATGGCCGACATCGGCCCGCGCGCGTCGGATACTCCGATGACGCTATCCGTCCGCGGGCGGTAGCGCCACCACCTCCCGCGACGTGTCGTGCTTTGCACGTTGTGCCCGTTCAGGCACCGCGTACGCCAGCGGTACGCTCTGTGACTGTGACGTCGAGTTCAGAGGTTGACGGCGAGGCCGCGGGCGGGTCCGGCGCTTCGGGCGGGTCCGGCGTTTCGGGCGGGTCCGGCGTTTCGGGCGGCGGCGCGGGTGCTGGGCCGGGACGCGCGCCCGGTGGCCGGGCCCGACGGCGGGACCGACACGGGCGTGGTCTGCGCGGGCGGCTGGTGCCACCTGGCGTACCGTTGTACCGGAGCCGCTCAGAGCAGTTCGACGACCTGGTACTCGAGGCGGTGGCGCGGCTCGAGCCGCGCTGGGAGGCCGAACTCTCCGACGTGGAGTTCGCGGTCCAGGAGGTGCCGGACGCGGATTTCCTCGCCGCTAACGACGCGGGGCCCAACGGCGGCGTGCCGCTCGCCCGGGTGGTACAGAGATCACCATCCGATGGCGACGGATCGCAGTCCGGGCCGCGGATCATACTGTTCCGGCGGCCGCTGCTGGCCCGCGCCGAGGACGAAGATGAACTGAGCGATCTGGTGTTCGACGTGATCGTCGAGGAGTTCGCCGAGGTGCTTGGCGTAGATCCGGAAACGATCGACCCTGGATATGGGGACGCGGGTTTCTAGCTACGGGGATATCGCCGTGTAAGAGGCGCGGACGGGAGGCAGGCCGGTCGTGATCAGGGCGCTGACCGCCGGAACGATGGAGACCACCGCGGTCTGGCCGTGCGTCTCGATCCTGGCGGCGTAAACGGGCCCGGATCCGCCGAGCGGAGTGATCACGACCGCAAAAGGCGCTCCGCCCCTGGTCCCCGGGGGCGCCTTGACCGACTCGGCCAGCGTACGGCCGGGCGGGATCGCGACGGTCTGGGTGGCGGGCTGAGCGCCTTCGGCGACCTCGGTCAGCCGGACCTGTCCCGCTACTCCCGGAGCGGAGAGCGCGACCGAAGCCGCGAACCCGCCGGTCGTCGGATTGCCCGCGATAACGGCCTGCTGGGCGATGGGCGCGGTGGCCGCGGTGAACGTGCCCAGCCCGGTGCCCGGCACCAGCACCGCCGCGGTCACCGGGACGTTCGAGCTGAGCTCGAGCGCGGCGCCAGCCCCTCCGATCGGCGTGAGCTGAACAGCGGAGGCGGACTGCCCGGGCAGGTCTATCGACTGCGAGCCGAACGGCTGGTAGTGACCCTGCGCGGTAATCGCGACCACGCTGACCTTGGCGGCGGTGTTGCCGGGGACGACGAGGAACAGGCTGGCGGCGGTGCCCGAGGGTGGAACTCCGGGTATCACCAGGCCTGTCGACGGCGGGGCCGCGCTGGGCAGCCAACTGGTCTGGCCGTGCGATGAGCCCTCGGCGACGTTGGCGGCCACGCGCCCCGTGCTGGTGTGGACCTCGATCGCCATGACGCTGGCCCCGCCAGCCTGCGACGACAGCGACTCCGTGACAAGTGTGTGAGGTGGCACGTTGATGCCGCTGTCTTCGGCGGACTGGACCGCGCCCGCGTCGGTGATGACATTCAGGTTCACGGTCGCCGCCAGCGAGTCGACGTTCATGAGGTCGAGCTGGATCTGGGCGGCGCCGTCCTGCTGGCCGGGTCCGACGAACCAGGTATCCGCGTTCGGCTCAGCGCAGCGGACACTGGCCTGGCCAGAAGCGTCAGCGACCTCCGCCTCCAGCCCCTGGGCCATAGCGCCCTGCGCCACGATCGACCAACCCTGCTGCTTGGTCACGTTCGTGGTGGCGGGTACCGAGATCAGGGACAAGGTGTTCACGGCGGTGATGCTGGCGGGGTTCGCGGGGGTGGTCTGCGCCGCGCCGTGGGTGGAGCCGGTTGGCAGCGGGGTCAGGACGGCTGAGTTCGCGGGGCCCGCAGGGGCCGCGGGGCCCGCAGGGGCCGCGGTGGCCGCGAACGCGGCGATACGGCTCTGGCCGGCGTCCGCGCCGGGCGGGCAGGCGCGGATAGCGGTGCTGATCGGGACCTGACGGATCAGCGTGGCGGTGCTGCGGATAGCCTTCGACGTGGTGGCCTGGGTTGCCGTCGCTGAAGTGGCGGGCTTGATGAGGGTCACGGCGCCGATGGCGGCCAGCGCGACCAGCACCAAGGCCACGGGCACGAACCGGCCCACGCCGCCGGGAAGCGCCCGGGTCATGACTCATCTCCGAGTTCCCAGGGGGGACGCGAGCCGCCCGGTGGACCACTGGGCTGCTGTGAGCCGCCCGGTGACTGTGAGCCGCCCGGTGACTGTGAGCCGCCGGGCGGCTGTGAGCCGCCGGGCGGCGATTCCGGCGGCAGCGGCGTCAGCGGCTCGGCGGCGTCGGCCCAGTCGCCTTCCGCCGGGTCCCATGAACTTTCTGGACGGTCCCATGAACTTTCTGGACGGTCCCAGGGGGGCTCTGGACGATCCCAGGGTTCGCCCCCACCCGATGCGGGTGGTGCGGCCGCCTCTGGCGGAAGCGCCCGCTCCTCCGGCTGGACCACCAGGCCGGGGTCCGCCGGCGCCTTACCTCGCCAGACGCGGGACGGCTTGCTGTGCCGTGCCGCTCGGTGGCTACCCCCGCGCCTGCGCCCAGCCGACGCAGCCAACCCAGCGGACGCGGCCGATGCGGCGGACGCGGCTGGGCCAGCGGCCGGCCCAGCGGCCGGTGCTGCTGGCAGTCCCGCCGGTCCCGGCCGCTCCGGAGCTCCGCTCGAGAACGGCACCGCCTGTGCGGTAACCCAGTCCGACTCGGCGGCCCACGGCGCGACCGCGACAGGCTCCACAACCGGATCCGACGGCGCCGCCTCGGCAGGCCACAGATCCGACCGCGCCGCCTCAGTAGGCCACGGACCCGACGGCGCCGCCTCAGCAGGCCACAGATCCGACCGCGCCGCCTCAGTAGGCCACGGACCCGACGGCGCCGCGTCCGGCCATGGACCAGATGCCGCCGCCTCCGGCCACGAACCCACCCCGGCACCGGCACCAGCACCGACCGGCACGGGTACCGCTGGCGGCGGGGTAGTGACATCGGCCGAGCCGGCCTCGGTAGGCTCCGCGGCCGTGGCGCTGGCACGCGTCCCCGGCAGCGCGAGGACGAAGGCAATCAGCAAAGCGGCTGCCTCACCACCCAGGGCCAGGTCGCGGGCCAGGTCATCACGTGCGATGACCAGATGACCGCCGCCGGACGGCAGCACGAAGGCCTGTGCCCAGCCGTACATGGGCTGGGACAACGCCTGAAGCGGCCGGCCGTTCAACGTGGCCGACCACCCGCCAGCCGGCTCGGCCAGCACCAGCGTGCCGCCGCTGGCGGCCGCGAGCGTGCTGGAAGCCCCCACTGCCCCGGAAGACACCGGTACCACGGTCCCGGCGGTGCTGACGACTCGGACGCGAGCCGCGGTCTGCGCCACCCGCCACAGGTCATAGGCAGCGGAGACGGTGAGCGGCTGCAGGCCCGCGACACCGTTCAGCTGGCCGGCCAGCCCTGGATCGACCGGGGCCGGCAGCAGCACATACCCAACGGCGAACTGGCTGAGCTGTTGCGCGGCGTTGGCGGAGTCACCGCTGTCGGTGGCCGCGAGCATCGCGACGGCCGTGTTCAGCGTCTGTCTGGCGGCGGCCGCCTCGGTAAGCTCCGGTTCCCCGAGCAGGGGATCGCTGTTCCGCAGGACCTGATAGGTCAAGATGCCCTGATCCCGTCGCAGCACCAGCGTACGGACCTGGCCCTGAACCGCGGACGAGGCCGCCACGAACGGCGGCAGGACCGGCGTCCCGGCCGTGCTCAGCGGACCACGGACCCCGGTAGCCAGCCAGTACCCGGCCGCGAGGATCGGCGCGCTCACCCCTATGGCGCCCACGGCCAGGGCTACCGTGCCGCGCCGCCCGACCAGCCTGGCCCTGGTGCCGAGGCTGGCGCTGCTGGCCGCCACGCCCCATACGGTCCCGGCCGCCCATTCGAACATGGGCGTGGCCGCGAGCAGCAGGCCGGCGGCCGCTATGGCGAGCAGGAACCCAGGCCATACCGGCACCGCGCTTCCGGTTACCGGCGAGGTCACCCGCAGCCTGCTGACCGCGGCCGCCGCCGCGAGCCCGGACAGCGCGACTCCCCATCCGGTCAGCACCAGCGCCTGCCGCCGTCCGGACAGCAGCGCGCACAGCGCGGCGAACAGCAAGCCCGCGGTGACCCACGACGGCGGAAGCCCGGGGCCGCCCGGGCTGAGCAGCAGCAGCGGTTCTGGCTTGAGGTTGTCCGCGGCCAGCCCTGATCGCTGGACGCCCGCCTCGAGTAGCAGGGCGGAGGGACTGGCCAGCAGGTGGAATATCCACGGGATCAGCACCGCGACCGGCACCACGGCGACGATTCCCGCGTTGATCGCCATGTCCCAGCTCCGCCAGCGGGCACTGAGGCCCCGCCAGCGAGCCACGCCGACCGCGCCGGCGACACCAACCGCGCCGGCGAGCGCGAACGCCCACAGCAACGGCACGAAGGCAGCGGCCACTCCCACCAGCAGCCCGCCACCCCACGCCGCGCGGCGCCCCTGGCGTGGCGGTCCGGTCAGTATCCGCCCGATAGTGATGCCGATCAGCGGAAGCAGCATGAAGGCGACCGCGGTGCCGAGCCGCCCGGCGGCCACCGCGCCCGTCGCTACCGGCGCCACCGCGTACGTGATAGCGATCCATATCCGCGCGCCCAGGGCGGGTGTGAACCGGCGTGCGGCCGCGTACGCCGTCATCCCCGCGACGGGAACGGCGCCGAGCAGGAGCACGTCGACGGCCAGCCACGGCTTGCCGCCAAGCAGTGTCGCCACGGCGGCGACGACCGCGATGTAGGGCGGCGTGCTGGCCGCCGAGCCGACGCCGTATGCGTGATAACCGGCCAGGTACTCACGCCACAGGTCGCTCGCGCCGCCCCACGCCGGTACGAGCGCTCCGCCGGCCAGCGTCCCGGACCCGCGGGCCAGGTCGCCGATCAGCGACCGCTCGGCGACCGCGGTGATCACGGCGAGCCCGGCGAACAGCAGGACCCCGGGGCTGGTCAGCACCCGCCGGAGCACCGAGTCGGACGGCGGCAGCGGCAGGTCCTCGTCCGGATCGTCGGCGGCCCCTCCGTGTTCACCGCTTCCCTCGTAAGGGGAGGAACGGGAAAGTATTCCGACCACACTCTCGGCCATCCGAGACAACGTCTTGCCATGCGGGATCTGCGGGCGCAGCACGGCATAGGCCCGCTTACGCCCGGGCGAGCGCCGTCGCCGCGCGCGCCACACCTGCAACGGATGGCCGAACAACCAGGCCAGCGCCCCCAGGTGCCCGAACGCACGGCGTTGCTGCTTGGTCAGCAGGAAGTACGTCGCCCGCAGCAGCGAGCCGAGGACGCAGCCGCTCACCACGGTCAGCATCGGCACCAGCGGCAGGTTGACGGCCAGCACATACAGCGCGGAACGCCGGTCCAGTAGCCGCGGATGACCGGCCGCTGCGATCCCCTGCTTGCGCCGGTGTCGTGCCGACAGCTCACGGTGGTACACCACCGCGTCCGTCACCACCCGGACGTCATACCCGGCCGCGTGCACTCGCCAGCAGAAGTCGATGTCGTCCCGGAACAGCGGCAGCAATGGATCGAAGCCGCCGAGCCGTTCCCACACGTCGCGGCGGATCAGCATCCCGGCTGAACTGACCGCCAGCACCGGCCGGTTGCCGTCGTGCTGTCCCTGGTCGATCTCTCCCGGCTCGATCCCGGTCAGCCGCCGTCCGGCCCGGTCCGCGGTCAGCCCCACCTCACGGAGCACCCGCCGGTCGGCCAGGTCCCTGAGCTTCGGCCCGAATACCGCGGTCGTCTCGTAGCGACTGGCCAGCCTGAGCAGATGCTCGAGGGCGTCCGGCGCGGGCTGGCAGTCATCGTGCAGCAGCCAGATCCACTCTGTCTGATTGGCCTGGGCATCCGGCCGCGGCGTCTGATTGGCCTCGGCCTCCGGCCGCGGCGTCTGATTGACCTCGGCCTCCGGCCGCGCCGCCTGATGCTGCAAGGCCCGGGACACCGCCGTGCCATATCCCGTGCCGGGATCCATGCCGAAGACAGCATCGTGACCGAGAAGCTCGGCCAGCAGCGCGCCGCTGCGGTCCCGGCTGCCCGTGTCGACGCCCACTACGCGGTCAACGGGACGGGTCTGGTCCCGCATTGCCTGGATGGCGCCTGGCAACAGCCGGGCGCCGTCGTGGGCGACTATCACGGCGGTGACGACGTGACGCGGATGCGATGTGTTAGGTGACAAGGGGTCCTGGCAGGTAGCGTTGGCGGGCGACTACCGGTGCGGCTGCCGCCCGGTTAGAGCGCGTACTCGCCGTGACCGACAACCCCCGCACTCACGGCAGCGTTAACGATACTCCGCCGCACGGTGCTCAGCAGGGTAAATGCTCGATGTCAGCCGCGGCCTAACCCGGCCTGACGCTTGAGGCGGCGGCGTTCGCGCTCGGACATGCCGCCCCAGATTCCGAACCGCTCGTCGTGCTCGAGCGCGTACTCCAGGCACTCGGAGCGGACCTCGCAACTACGGCACACCCGCTTCGCTTCGCGGGTGGAACCTCCTTTCTCCGGGAAAAATGCCTCCGGATCCGTTTGGGCGCACAGAGCACGGTCTTGCCAGCCCAGCTCGTCAACGTCATCCGGACTGACGAACACCTGCTCCACCGGGACGATGACCTCAGTCACAGCGTGTCCTCCCTCCCCCACTCGGAGCCCCCGATCGTTTCCTTCTCCCCCGGATGGCGAGAATCACACCAATGAAATTACACCCGCGTGTCTTGCTTCACGTCAAGCGAGGAAGGTGATAATGGTCCCCCGGATGCCCGAGATGCGAGAAAAGTCACCCCAAGATTCCTGCTGGACCTGTTGCGGACGTCCGGCTCCCCCTCGCCAGCGGGCCGCCTCGCGTACGGAGGCCGCGGCCGGAGGCCCAGCCGAAGGCGAGCGGAAGCGAGCGCCGCGGCGGTTGCCGTCCCGCAGGGGCGGCAATTCCCGCCGCGGCCCCAAGCCGGCCGAGCACAGCGAGGCCTAGGCGCGGAGGAAAACACAGCGAGCGGAAGCGAGCGCCGCGGCGGTTGCCGTCCCGCAGGGGCGGCAATTCCCGCCGCGGCCCCAAACCGGCCGAGCACAGCGAGGCCTTGGCGCGGAGGATTCAGCGCAAGCTGTCACACTTGGCTTATGCGCATCACCGTGCTTGCCGGGGGCGTGGGCGCCGCTCGCTTCCTGCGCGGGCTGAAGGCAGCCGCCCCGGACGACGAGATTACGGTCATCGGGAACACCGGTGACGACATCACGCTGTACGGCCTGCGAGTGTGTCCCGACCTGGACACCGTGATGTACACCCTGGGCGGGGGCATCAATCCCGATCAGGGATGGGGCCGCGCGGCGGAGACTTTCAGCGTCCGCGAGGAACTAGCCGCGTATGGCGCCACCCCGGACTGGTTCACGCTCGGCGACCGCGACTTCGCCACCCACATCCTGCGCAGCCAGCTGCTGGCTGACGGCCAGCCGCTGTCCGCCATCACCGAAAGGCTGTGCCGCCGGTGGCGGCCCGGCGTCCGGCTGCTGCCCATGTCCGACGATCCCATCGAGACCCATGTGGTGCTCGAAGATCATTTGAACGAACGTACGGTGGTGCACTTCCAGGAATGGTGGGTTCGCCACCAGGCCAAGACGCCAGCCGCACAGATCATCGCGGTGGGGGCGGACTCGGCTTCGCCGGCGCCCGGCGTGCTCGACGCCATCGCCACGGCGGATGTCGTGCTGTTCCCGCCGTCCAATCCGGTGGTCAGCATTGGCACCATCTTGTCCGTGCCCGGCATCAGGGATGCGGTGGCGGCCAAGACGGTGGTGGGCGTGTCCCCGATCATCGGTGGAGCACCGGTGCGCGGCATGGCCGATGCGTGCCTGACCGCGATCGGGGTTCCGACGACGGCCGCCGCGGTGGCCGCGCACTACGGGCCCGATCTGCTGAACGGCTGGCTGGTTGACGACCAGGACAAGTCCTCGGCCGAAGACCTGGCGCCGCTCGGCATCGAGGTACGCGCGATGCCGCTGCTCATGCGCGACCTGCCCGCTACCGGGGCGATGGCCCGGGCCGCGCTCGATCTGGCCCAGGAGCTAGCATGATCACCGTGATGGGGGTGGCCGGCCTCCCCGAGGTGACGGCCGGCGCCGACCTGTCCTCGCTTATCGAGGAAGCGTCCGGCGGCGATCTGCGCGACGGCGACATCCTCGTGGTCACGTCGAAGATCATCAGCAAGGCCGAGGGCCGGGTGGCCGGGATGGCCCGCGAGGACGCGATCGAGGCGGAAACCGTGCGAGTGGTCGCGCGCCGCGAGGCCACGACCATCGCGCAGACCCGGCACGGTTTCGTGCTGGCGGCGGCCGGCGTGGACGCCTCCAACACCGCGCCTGGCACCGTGGTGCTGCTTCCCGCCGACCCGGACGAGTCGGCGCGGCGGCTGCGTAAGGGCCTGCAGGAGCGGGCGGGCGTCTCGGTGGGCGTGGTCGTCACCGACACGATGGGCAGACCCTGGCGCAACGGGCAGACCGACACCGCTATCGGCGCGGCCGGCATCGTCGTCGCCCGCGACTACCGCGGTACGCCGGACAGCTTCGGCAACATCCTGGAGGTCACCGTCACCGCGGTCGCCGACGAGCTCGCGGCGGCCGCCGACCTGGTGAAAGGCAAGGCTCTCGGGATTCCGCTCGCCATCGTGCGCGGGCTGCCGGAGTTCGTGACCGAGGCGGACGGGCCGGGCGCGCGGGCGCTGGTCCGGCCCGCCGACGAGGACATGTTCCGGTTCGGTTCGGCGGAAGTGCCGCTGGCCCGCCGGACCGTTCGCGAGTTCACCGCTGAGCCGGTGGACGGCGCCGCGGTACGGCGCGCGGTCGCCACCGCGATCACCGCGCCGGCCCCGCACCACAGCCAGCCCTGGCGTTTCGTGCTGGTCGAGTCAGCGGCAGCGCGCACGACGCTGCTGGACGCGATGCTGGATGCGTGGATCGCCGACCTGCGCGGTGACGGTTTCACCGAAGACCAGATCGCCCGCCGCGTCCGCCGCGGCGAACCGCTCCGCCGCGCGCCGCTGATCGTCGTCCCGTGCCTGGTCATGGACGCCGCGCACACCTACCCCGACGACCGCCGTAACCACTCCGAGCAGGCCATGTTCACCGTCGCGATGGGCGCCGCGGTGCAGAACCTGCTCATCGCCCTGGCCGTCGAAGGCCTGGGCTCCGCCTGGATCTCCAGCACTCTGTTCTGCCAGGACGTGACCCTGCGCGCACTGGACCTCCCAGCCGGCTGGCTCCCCATGGGCGCCATAGCCGTAGGCCACCCGGCCCAGTCCCCCGCCCCGCGCCCGCCCCGCGACCCCGACGACTTCCTCGTGGTCCGCTAACCCCACGGCCCCACCGCCCCGGCGACCCCGCCCACGAACATCGTGGATCATATGGTCCGGAAACCCGGACTCTTTGATCCACGATGTTGCTCAGCGAACCGGGCAGCCCGCGCCGCAAGGGCAAGGTTTGCCCGTCCAACCGCGGCGACGCAGCACATCGGCGACCTGCTGAGCCGAGTGGCAACGATTCTCTGTGACGGCGACCCAGCCGTAGCGCAGGGTTCTAGCGTCCTCACTGGCGATGTTCGCGTTGTCGCGATCGGTATCTTTCCATCGGCCTTCGTCCGGGTGAGTCGCCGCGCCGTCCAATTCGACGCAGAGGCTGTACTCCTCGTACAGGTTGTCCAAGTAGATGGTGCGGGACCCCGCGCGACGCTTGGCCTGCCGCCGCGCGGCCGGAAGGCCGTGAGCGCGTTCGACGTCGCGCACGTAGCGGCGTTCCAGCGGGGAGTTGATGCCCTCTTCGGCGTCGGCAAGTGCCTCGGTAATCCAGGCGCGCCAGCGAATCCGCGATCGGCTGGCCATTGCTTCACGCAGAAGCATCGGCAAGGTTATGCGGCGACCGAGCGCGCGACACAGCCAGCCGTATGCGTCATCAAAGGTCACGGCCGCGGCCATCAGGTCCAGAACCGTGTCTTCAACCGTCGTCCGCGGCAGTCGCCACGGAGCTTGCGGTTCGGCCACGACGATCCGGGATCGGTGAACGACCACGCCGGGGATGGGACGACGCTGAGCCGGACGCCGACTTGCCGGGACGGTTATGTGGATCTGCCGGCTGGGCTTACCCGCGAAGCCGTGCAACTCGGCGGCGGTCTGGTGGCTCAGCACTGCACCCGGCCCCGCCCGCAAGATCGCTGTCCACAGATCTGCTTCGCGTGTTGACTTCCCGGTGAAAGTAGCGTAGGTGGCTCGGCCGGGCACCTGCCAGTCACCTGACCGGACCCGTCGTTTCAAGGCACCAGGCTTCATACCTGCGGCGATGGCCTGCCTGCGAGAAATTATGCCCTGCTGGTAATAGGCCAAGGTATGCAGTTCTCGGGTAAGTGGTTTGGTCACACATCCAACTTCGCGGGGCCATAGGCGCGTCGCCACCCAGGCTTGAAATCTGTGGAAAACTGATCGTGGATCGTAGGGTCCGGATTTCCGGACTAAATGATCCACGATCACCAGAGATGCGGTTCCGCAACTAATGGGGCAGGAGGAACAGACCGATTATGGGGTCAGGAGGGGAAGCGGGCGACGGACGGCGGGGGTTACGCCGTCGCTGGCGGCGGCGGTGGTCTGGCGTTCGGGGGCGGGGTCGCCGTAGGTGGTGGTGCGCTGGCGGAGCGGGCGGCCGAGCGGGTCGGTGATGGCGCGCAGCTGGCTGATGGTCTTGTAGGAGCCGTGGCCGGCCCCGGCCATGCGGCTGATGGTCTCTTCCATCAGCGTTCCGCCCAGGTCGTTGACGCCGCCTTGGAGGACGTCGCGGCAGCCTTCGTCGCCCAGTTTGACCCAGGAACACTGGATCGAGTCGATCGCGCCGTGCAGTAGCAGGCGCGAGACCGCGTGCACGGCCCGGTTCTCGCGCCGGGTGGGGCCGGGGCGAGCCAGGCCGGCCAGGTAGATCGGGGCGTTCTCGTGGATGAACGGGAGCAGCACGAACTCGGTGAAGCCGCCGGTGCGTTCCTGGATGGAGCGGATAACCCGCAGGTGACCGACCCAGTGCGCCGGGGTGTCGACGTGGCCGTACATCATCGTCGCCGAGGTCGGGATGCCGAGCTCGTGCGCGGTGGTGATGACCTCGATCCACACCGAGGCCGGCAGCTTCCCCTTGGTCAGGATCCAGCGGACGTCGTCGTCCAGGATCTCCGCGGCGGTGCCGGGCAGCGAGCCGACGCCCGCATCCTTCGCGCGGATCAGCCATTCCCTGATCGGCAGGCCGGTACGGGAGGCGCCGTTTACGACCTCCATCGGGGAGAACGCGTGCACGTGGAGATCAGGCTGACGCCGCTTGACTTCGGCAGCGATTTCGAAATATGCTGTGCCTGGTAGGTCGGGATGGATACCGCCCTGCATGCAGACCTCGGTGGCGCCCGCGGCCCAAGCCTCGTCCGCACGGTCGCCGATCTGCTCCAGGGAGAGGGTGTAGGCGTCCGCATCGGTGCGACGCTGGGCGAAGGCGCAGAACCGGCAGCCGGTGTAACAGACGTTCGTAAAGTTGATGTTCCGGGTGACGATGTAGGTCACTCCGTCGCCGCGTACCTCGCGTCGGAGCCCGTCGGCGATGCCAGCCAGGGCCTCCAGATCGACGCCGTCGGCGGACAGCAGGGCGATCGCCTGGTCGTCGGTGAGGGCGGCGGGGTCGCGCTCGGCCTGCCGGAGCGCCGCGGCGACCTCTCCGGACCGGGCGACCGACGGAAGGTGCGAGGGCGAGGGAGGAAGCACCACCGTACGTTCGGTCAATTCTTGCCAGTCGCCGTAGACCTCGGCGAAGTCGTCGCGGCGGTCATGCGTGCGGCCGGCGGTGTCGATGGTCACGTGCAGGTCGGTGCGGCCGGAGCCCTGCGGGCCGGAGGCGGCCCAGCCGCCGTCGGGTTCCTGCCAGGGCAGGCCGCGCGGGAGCGCCCCGTCCCGGGCCAGGCCGGTGGCGGGATCGGCGAGCGCCGCCACGTGCCGCGCCAGCCGAGGGTCCAGCCATGGCTCACGAAGGTAGGGAGGATAGATGGTCAGACGCTCACGCAGGGTGAAACCCGCCGCGGCGGTGCGGGCGGCCAGCTCGTCGATGGCAGGCCACGGACGTTCGGGGTTGACGTGGTCCGGGGTCAGCGGGGACACACCGCCCCAGTCGTCGATACCGGCCCGCAGGATCAGGTCATACTGCTCGCCGACCAGGTTCGGCGGAGCCTGGATACGCGCCTTGGACCCCATAACCAGCCTGGTTACGGCGATCGTGGCGGCCAGGTCGTTGAGTTCGGCGTCGGGGACGTCGCGCATCTTCGTGTCGGGCTTGGCCCGGAAATTCTGCACGATCACTTCCTGGATGCCGCTGTACCGGCGCGCGACCGCGCGGATCGCGAAGATCGACTCCGCGCGTTCGGCCGGTGTCTCACCGATTCCGATAAGGATCCCGGTGGTGAACGGGACGTTGCAGCGGCCGGCGTCCTCCAGCACGCGGAGACGGACGGCGGGATCCTTGTCGGGGCTACCGAAGTGCGGGCCGCCCTTCTCGGAGAACAGGCGGGAAGCGGTCGTCTCCAGCATCATTCCCATGGACGGGGCCACCGGCTTGAGGCGCTGGAAATCCTGCCAGCTCAGCACGCCGGGATTCAGGTGCGGCAGCAGGCCGGTCTCCTCCAGAACCCGGATCGCCATCGCCCGGACGTAGGACAACGTGTCGTCGTAGCCGTGTGAGTCGAGCCAGTCCCGGGCCTGATGCCATCGGTCCTCTGGCTTGTCGCCGAGGGTGAACAGGGCTTCCTTGCAGCCGAGAGCGGCGCCCTGTCGCGCGATGGCCAGGACCTCGTCCGGCTCCAGGTACAGGTTGTGCAGGCGGTGCGGCACGGTGGCGAATGTGCAGTAGGCGCAGCGGTCGCGGCACAGGCGGGTGAGCGGGATGAATACCTTGCGCGAGTAGGTGATCACACCGGGGCGTCGCGCGGCTTCCAGGCCGGCATCGCGGACCCGGCTCGCGTAGCTCAGCAGCGTCGCGAGATCATCGCCGTGGGCGTGCAGCAGGGTGGTTGCCTCGTCGTGATCCAGCAGCTTGCCGTCGCGCGCTCTGGCCAGCGCGCGACGCATAGCAGCGGGAGTGACATCCGAGTCGCCGCGGGAACCGCTCATCCTTGCACTTTACGTGCCAATGCTCACCCGCTCCCGCCCGGGCACCTGGTCCCGCGATCAGAACGTGCGATAGTCGCGGACGGAGTTCCGTGGGCCGCGCCGAGGCGGGGGGCTGCCGCCCAGTTCGATCAGGCGCTGGACCCGGTAGCGCTGGCCCTGGTACGGAGCGAGGAGCGTGAGCATGCCGACGTCGTCGGTGCCTCGTTCACCGGCCAGCGTCCACCCGACCGCCTTGGGCAGATGGTAATCACCGACCGAGACCGCGTCGGGGTCACCACAGGCGCGCTGGCGCACCTCAGCGGATGTCCACGGGCCGATGCCGGGGAGCGAGCGGAGAACAGAATCGGCTTCGGCGTGGCTGAGGGTGGCGATCTCTTCCAGGCGGCTCGCCACCCGCGCCGCGTTCATGATGGTCTGAGCGCGGATACCCTCGACACCGGCCCGGTGCCAGTCCCACGACGGGATGCGGATCCAGACAGCGGGCGGAGGGAAGACCCGCATGCCTTCGGGAGCGGGCCCGGGCGCGGGCGTGCCGAACTTGTACAACAGGGAGCGCCACGCTCGCCAGGCCTCTTTGCCGACGACCTTCTGTTCCAGCACGGCGGGGACCAGTGACTCGAAGACGCGACGGGTCTGGCCGATGCGCAGGCTCGCGTAGCGGCGGGCGATGTCGCGCAGCAGCGCCGCGCCCGGGCCCGAACCATGCGGCAGTACGCCCTCGTCATACGCACCGAGCTGGGCGGGGAGCACATCGAGCAGCCAGCGGGCACCCGGGCCCCAGGCCTGCGCGAAGACCACCGTACCGCCGCCCGTACCGACGCCGCCGTCGCCCCGGCCGCCGTCAGCGCCATCACCTTCGCCGCCGTCCCCGCCACCGTCAACGCCGCCCTCGACGACGCCAGCTCCTGGGCCGGCAGAACGGGTGATGACGCGGATCGTCGCCGGCCCTTCGGGAGTGAGCGTCGTGCGCCACAGCGCCCCGCGGCGGTCGAGACGGAACGTCGGATCGCCGCCGCCACGCCGGTGGACCGACATGCTCAGCAGGACGTTGACCGTGAACGGCGCCTGCCAGTCAAGCGCCAGTTCGGCCACGGCAAAGTCTTCAGACGTCGGAGGAGAACCGGACCGAAGTCGGCTCGAGGCGGGTGCCGGGCCAGATCCGCACGCCACGGGTCAGTTCGTTGCCGGCGCCGATGACCGCATCGTCCCCGATCACCGCGTCGTCCACCACCGCGCCCGCGGACACGACCGCGCCCCGCCCGAGGATGGAATCCCTGACGACCGCGCCCTCACCGACCCGGGCGCCGTCGAACAGGACGCTGCCCGCCACGGTGGCGCCCGCGGCGATGAAGCCGCCCGCCCCCACCGTGGTGCCGCCGGTGACCGACGCGTCCTGGGCCACGACTGCGTCACCCAGGACCAGCCGCTCGCTGGGGCCAGGCTGGCCGGGCACCGCCGGGGCCGGCAGCCGTCCGAGCACGAGGTCGCACGATCCGCGCACGAACGCCTGGGGAGTCCCCACATCCAGCCAGTACGCGGACTCGTGATACCCCATCACGATCTCGCCCGCCGCGATCAGCCCGGGGAACGTCTCCCGCTCCACTGACACGCGCCGCCCGGCCGGGATCGAGTCGATCACGTCGCGACGGAAGACATAGCAACCGGCATTAATCCGATTTGTCACAGGATTTGGCGTTTTTTCCAGAAAAGCCGTTACACGCCCGGCCGCATCGGTCGGCACGCAGCCGAACCGCGACGGATCCGCCACCTCCACCAGATGCAACGTCACCGCGGCGTCCGACTTCACGTGGAGGTCAAGTTGCGCGCAGAGATCGTGCCCGGAGAGGATGTCGCAGTTCATCACCACGACCGGGTCCGCCGCGCCGGAACCGCGCAGCGACCGGGCCGCGTTCCTGATCCCGCCGCCCGTGTCCAGCGGCTCATCCTCGGTGACGTAGGACATGGTCAGTCCGAACGCGGACCCGTCGCCGAACACTTCGCTGAACATCGAAGCCTTGTAGCACGTCGCCAGCACCACGTGCGTGACACCGCTCGCGGCCGCCCGGGCCAGCAGGTGCGACAGGAACGGCACGCCGGCGGTGGGCAGCAGCGGCTTCGGCGCGGACAACGTCAGCGGCCGCAGCCGGGTCCCCTGACCGCCGACGAGCACGATGGCCTCGAGTGGCTCGCGACCAGCGGAACGTTCAGCACGACCAGCTGTAGCAGAAGGCATGCCGTTACGTTACACCGCGCTGATATCCGCGGCGTGCTGTTCCGCGGCACGCCGGTAGCAGGCGAGATGCGCCTCCGCCGACGCCGCCCAGGTGAACTCCTGGGCCCGGTCGTGGCCGGCCACGGCCAGGGCGTCGCGCCGCGAGGGGTCGTCGAGCAGCGCGCGCAGCGCGTCCCGGACGCTGTCGGAGTCCTGCTCGGTGTACGCGACCGCTTCGCCGCCGACTTCGGGCAGCGACGTGCAATGTGTGGTCAGCACGGGCGCGCCGCACGCCATCGCCTCGAGGACCGGCAGCCCGAATCCCTCACCGCGGGACGGGAACGCCACCACGAGCGCCCCGCCGAGGAAGCCCGGCAGATCAGAGAAGCGCAGGTAACCCGGCCGGATCAGGCGCAGGTGCGGCGGCAGCGCGGCCACCGCCGCGTCCACCTCCTCGCTCCAGCCGCCCCCGCCGCCGAGCACCAGGGCCGGCGGATCGTCGATGTCCTCTACCGCGTCGGCCCAGCCCTTGATCAACGCGGCGATGTTCTTGCGCGGCTCCAGTGAGCCGAGGAACGCGATGTACGGCTTGCCGTGCAACCCGAGCCGATCCGACACGGCGGAGACCTGCCGCTGGTCGGGCCGGTGGAAGAGCCGGTGGTCGACGCCGTGGTAAGCCACGTCGATCCTGGTCGGGTCCGCTTGCAGCACCCGGACCAGTTCGTCCCGCGTCGCCTTGGACGGCACGATCAGCCGGGCCGCCCGGCGCGCGGCAGTCCGGATGGCCGACTTGAAGAACATGGCGCTGACCTGGCTGTACAGCTCAGGCTCTGTGAAGTAGGTCACGTCGTGTACGGTTACCACGGTCGGTCGGCCAGGCCGCAGCGGCATCGAGTAGAACGGCACGTGGATCACGTCGGCATTGACCTGCTGCGCCACCACCGGCAGTCCGCTCTGCTCCCAGGCCAGCCGAGCCGACCGGTGCGAGATCGCCGTCGGGCCGGTGACGACGCGCGCGCCCGGGGCCAGCCGCCCGTAACGTTCCTCGTCTGCACGCTGACAGACCACGGCCAGGTCCGCGCCCGCCGTGTCAAGCGCGCCTATCAGCCCGTCGACGTACCGACCGAGCGCCCCTCGGTCGGCTGGCACGTCGGTCGCATCGATAAGTACGCGAGGTGCCACGACCGCACTTGCTCCCTTCCTGGGCCACCCGGGAGGTCCGGCAGCGCCGGGTACGCGCCGCCTGCGTGGGATGTCCCGTCAACTATGCAGCCTACGCCCTGTCAAAGGCGGCGGACGAACACTTGGTCCCGCGATAACGGCGCGTTAACCTCCTCGCGTCGAGCATGCACGAGCACGATCGCGCCGCTATCGGAGCCGCCGTTGGCCACACCACCCGCCGCCAGGTCCGCGACGGCGACGAGCGGAAGGACCGGCGCGGCCGCGTTGAACCCGAACTTCCCGCCGTAGGCGGACAGGCTCAGGTACAGCCGCTGCGCCCAGCGGGTCCGGAACTGATACGCATACGTGATCACGGCGAGACCGCGTTCACCGAGCAGCGCGGCCAGCTGATCATGTGAATACGTCCGCCGCACCTGGTACCGCTCGCAATGCGCGGCGTACAACCGGGGCCAGCGGCTGGCCAGCGTCAACGCGTCGGCGGACATCACCAGTTCGCCACCTGGCCGCAGCACTCGCGCCATCTCGTCCAGCGCCCGGGCGCCGTCCTCGAAATGCTCGATCGCGCAGATCGACATCACGCGGTCGAAGCTGGCGTCCGGGAACGGCAGCCGCAGCGCGTCGCCGCGGACGAGCCCCGGCGCCACGCTCAGCGCGCCGCCGCGCAGCAGCTTGGCCTGGGAGATGTCCAGCGCCACCGCCCGCGCGCCACGGCGCCGCGCCCGGGCCGCCCAGTAACCGTCGCCACCCGCCACGTCGAGTACCCGCAGTCCGCGCAGGTCGCCGCGGCCGAAGGCCCCGGCCGATTCAGCACCGCCAAGCCACCGCAGCAGCGTCCGCGCCTCCCGGTACCGGCAGACATGCACCTCATGGCCGGCGAAGGCAACCGCATCCGCAACTTTCATAACACCCAATTAAAACGAACGGGCTGTGGTGCCTGCCCCGGTCAGGCGGTCTCGTCGCCGTCGCCGTCGTCCTGGAAGTCGGAGATGTCGAGGTCGGGCCCGGCCGGATTGACGAAGCTTTCAGGATCCTCCAGGTCGTCGGCCACCGGCAGCAGGTCCGGGTGAGCCCACAGCGCATCCCGGCCACCGATGCCGCGGGCCTGCGTCAGTCCGTGCCAGATCGTCGCCGCCTCGCGCAGCCGGCGCGGGCGCAGCTCCAGGCCGACCAGCGTGGCGAAGGTCCGCTCGGCCGGACCACCGGTGGCGCGACGCCGCCGGAAGGCCTCGGCCAGCGCGTCGGCATGGGTCAGCCGGTCCTTCGCCGCGGCGGCGACGACCGTGGACACCCACCCTTCGACCAGCGCCAGGAGCGTCTCGAGCCGGCTGAGCGCCGCCTTCTGCGCGGGGGTGTCCTCGGGCCGGAACAGCCCCTCGCCCTGCAGCGCCTGCTGAAGCGCTTCCGGGTTGCCCAGGATCTCGGGGTTGGTCAGGTCGACGTCCGGCATCGCTTCCTGGAGTTTGGCCATGTCCATCGTGATGCCGCTGGCGTATTGCTCCACCGCGCCGAGCAGGCGCGCACGCAGCCAGGGCACGTGCGCGAACAGCCGCTGGTGAGCGGCTTCCCGCAGCGCGACGTACAGCCGGACCTCGCCCGCGTCGACCGACAGTCCCTGCCCGAACGCGGCCACGCCCGCCGGGAGGAGAGCGGCGGTGCCCTCCGGACCGAGCGGCAGTCCGATGTCGGCGGAGCCGATGACCTCACGGGCCAGCTCGCCGACCGCGGTGCCGGTCTGGCTGCCGATCATGGCCCCGCCGATCTGCCGGAACATCGCGGTCAGCCCGCCCAGACCTCCCATGCCGCCGGGACCCCCGCCCAGGGCACCCAGCATGGACTTCATCTCCTCGGGCACGTCGTCGCCGAGCTGGGCGGGATCCGTGGGGATCATGCTGCTCATCGCCTCGACGCCCTTGGCCGCGATCGGATCGCACAGTTTGGCCCAGACCGGGAACGTCGCCTCCAGCCACTCCGACCGGCTCCAGGCTTCGATCTTGTGGACGCCGGAAGGGAACTCGACCGCTTCATCCAGCCACAGGTCGGCGAGCCGGACCGCCTCGGTGACATCCCGCCGCTGCGCGTCGAGCACGGACGGATCGCCAGCCGCCGAGATCACGTGCCGGGCCACGTTCTTGGCCAGGTCCCAGTTGACCGGGCCGCCGGTCCAGGACAGCATGTCCGCGACCTGGCGCAGTGCGTCCGCGAACTGCTGCGGTCCGCCCAGCGGATTTCCGGCGGCGTCACCGAGGCCGCCGGTGGGCACGCCGCCCTGACCGCCGGACCCGGAGCCCTCGTCGTCCGGCTTGTCGGGCAGACTGAAGCCGAACGGCCGGTTAGCCATCACGGCCTCTGCGGCAGGATAGAAGGGTCATGACCGCCACGTTATCTCGGGAGACGCGCACTGTGACAAACGCCCGGGGGTCTGATCGCCACGAGCGAAGCGACACACCCTCCAAGCTGGGGGATGCCGATCTCCCAGACCCCCTGGATAAACCAAGGCCCGTGGTGGCCATCACCGGTGCGGCGCGTGGCATAGGACAGGCGCTGACCCGCGCACTCGCCGAATCTTCACAGGTCAAGAAGGTGGTCGCGATCGATGACCATCGCGGTGACAGCAACGGCGTGACATGGCGGGTGGCTGACGTGCGGGACCCGGCGCTGGCCGGCCGCCTGGCGGGTGTGGACGTCGTGGTGCATGCCGACATCGACCTGACGCCGGACGCGGACGCCAGGAAGCGGCGGGCCTTCAACGTGCGCGGCGCGCAAACCGTCCTGACCTCCGCCGCGGCGGCACGGATCAGCCGCATGGTGCTGGTGACCAGCGCGATGGTCTACGGCGCCGGTCCCGACAACCCGGTGCCGCTACCGGAAAGGGCCCCGCTGGCGGCACAGGTGGACAGCAGCGTGGCCGGGGACATGCTGGAGATAGAGCAGCTCGCACGCCGCTCACCGCGCACCAATCCGGGTATGGGCGTGACCGTGGTCCGCCCGGCGGCGCTGGCCGGGGAAGGCATAGACACCCTGGTGACACGCCACTTCGAGGCGCCCCGGCTGCTGACCGTTAAGGGCTGCGTGCCGCGCTGGCAGTTCTGCCACGTCGACGACCTGGTCTCCGCGCTGGAATTCACGGTCGTCAACGGCATCGAGGGCGAACTGGCGGTAGGCAGCGAAGGCTGGCTGGAGCAGGAAGAGGTCGAGCGGATCAGCGGCCTGAAGAGCATCGAACTGCCGGCCCGGCTGACGTTCGGCACCGCTCAGCGGCTGCACCAGATGGGAGTCACTCCCGCGCCGGCCATAGACCTACGGTATGTCGCGTACCCGCTGGTGGTGGACGGCGCGACACTACGCGACGCCGGTTGGCGGCCCGCCTACAGCAACGCCGACGCGCTTAGCGTCCTGCTCGGCCAGCGCCGCGGCCGGCACGCGGTGGCCGGCCGCCGGATCGCGCGGAAAGAGGCGACGATCACCGTTGCGGGGGCCACGGTGGCGGCGATCGGCACCGCCGCGATAGTCCGTCGCGCCCGTCGCCGCCAGAAGTCTTGATCGTCGGGAGCCGTCCCCAGGACTCCCGCGGCGACTCAAGCCGGGTACCTTTTACTCCGTGAACGTCGTACGGCTGATCGGGATACGGGAGTCCGCGCTGTCGGTTGACGAGGTCCGCGCCGCGGTGGCCGACTCAACGGCCGGCGGCATCGTGCTGTTCGCGGGAGCGGTCCGGGATGTTGACCATGATCAGCAGGTGACCGGCCTTTCCTACAGTGCGCACCCCACCGCGGAGGCCGAACTGCGCCGGGTCGCCGAGCAGATCGCGGCCAAGTTCCCGGTCACGGCGGTCGCCGCGGTGCACCGGACCGGAGACCTGGAGATCGGCGATCTCGCGGTGGTCGTCGCCGTGGCCTGCCCGCACCGGGCGGAGGCGTTCGACGCCTGCCACGCGCTGATCGACGAGCTGAAGGCCACGGTGCCGATCTGGAAACACCAGCGGTTCGCCGACGGCTCCAGTGAATGGGTCGGCAGTGCCTAGCCGAATTGGCCTGGGCCTCCGGCCGCGGCGTGTGCGCGGCATGTCCCGCCGTTCGCTGACGCTGCTCATCGCGTCTATCGGCACCGCCGCGGCCATCGCGGTCACCGTGCTGATCCCGGTCCCCTACGTCATCCTCGGGCCGGGTCCCACGCTGAACACGCTGGGCAAGGACTCGTCCGGGCAGGAGCTCATCTCCATCCAGGGGCACCCGACCCATCCCACCAGCGGGAACCTCAACATGGTGACGGTCAGCTACGCGGGCGGGCCGGGCAGCAACATCAACATCTTCTCGGCGCTGGAGGCCTGGCTCAACCCGGACGAGGCCGTTGTCCCGGAGCAGGAACTGTTCCCGTCCGGGTCGACCCAGCAGCAGGTGCAGCAGCAGGACACCGCGCAGATGGCAAGCTCGCAGCAGATCGCCACCGCCGCCGCGTTCACCGAACTGCACATCCCCTTCACCACGCTGGTCACCATCGACCAGACCAGTAAGGGCATGCCCGCGGCCAGCGTGCTGAAGCCGGGCGACATCATCACCGCCGTGGACGGCGAGCCGGTGACCGGCGATACCAGCCTGACCACGCTGATCCGCTCGCATCCGGCCGGCACCACGCTTGAGTTCACCATCAAGCGGAACGGCAAGATCCAGCAGGCGGGCATTACCACGGTGCAATTCCAAGGTCATCCGGTAATCGGTGTCGGCGTAATCGACAACTACACGTTCCCGTTCAACGTGAAGATCAGCATCGGCGACATCGGCGGCCCGAGCGCCGGCCTGATGTTCGCGCTTGGCATCATCGACAAGCTGACCACGGACAACCTCACCGGCGGCAAGTTCATCGCCGGCACCGGCCAGATCGAGCCATCCGGGACGGTCGACGCGATCGGCGGAATCCAGCAGAAGATGGTCGGCGCCCGCAACGCCGGGGCGACCGTGTTCCTCGCGCCCGCCGCGAACTGCGGCGATACTAAGGGCGCGGTACCGGCCGGCCTGCAGGTGGTCAAGGTGGGCACGTTGAACCAGGCCGTGCAGGACCTGGAAGCCATCAAGGCAGGCAAGCCCGTCCCGTCCTGCTGAGAAGGAGCGGACCATGGAGCAGACCGACGTCATCGTGCTTGGCACGGGTCCCGGTGGTGAATACGCGGCGGAGACACTGGCCGAGGCCGGTCTGCACGTCACCGCCGTCGAGCCGCGGCTGATGGGGGGTGAATGCCCGTACTTCGGCTGCGTGCCGACCAAGATGATGATCCGCGCGTCCAACCTGCTGGCCGAGGCCAGGCGGGTGCCCGGCATGGCCGGTACCGATACGGTCACCCCCGACTGGTCGCCGGTCGCACGGCGGATCCGCGAGGAAGCCACCGACTACTGGAACGACAAGGCAGCCGTCGACCGGTTCACCGGCAAGGGCGGCCACTTCGTCCGCGGCGCCGGCAAGCTCACCGGCCCCCGAACGGTCGCCGTCACCACGCCGGACGGCGACACCCTCGAACTCCAGGCCCGTAAGGGGGTCATCCTCAACACCGGCACAAACCCCGCCATCCCGCCGATCGACGGCCTGGCCGGCACCCCGTACTGGACCAACCGGGACATCGTGCAGGCCGAGCGGGTGCCGGCATCGCTGCTCATCCTGGGTGGCGGCGCGATCGGCGTCGAGCTGGCCCAGGTCTTCGCCCGGTTCGGCGCCGACGTAACCGTCGTGGAGGCCGCCCCCCGTCTGCTCCCGCTGGAGGAGCCGCAGGCCAGCACGCTGATCGAGCGGATCTTCACCGGCGAGGGCATCAAGGTGTGCACCAACGCCCCCGCCGAGCGGGTCTCTCACCACGAGACGCACTTCACCGTGCACGTGGGCCAGGCCGCGCTCACCGCCGAGCGCCTGCTGGTCGCCACCGGCCGCAAGGTGGACCTCGCCGCGATCGGCGTCGGCTCGGTCGGCCTGGATGAGAAGGCCCGGTTCATCGAGACCGACGGGTGGATGCGAGCCGCCGAGGGCCTGTGGGCGATCGGCGACATCACCGGCAAGGGACAGTTCACCCACGTGTCGATGTACCAGGCGGATATCGCGGTTCGCGACATCCTCTCGGAAGGCACGAGCGCCAAATCCGGCAAACAGGGCCCGGCCGACTACCGCGCGGTACCCCGGGTAACGTTCACCGATCCGGAGATCGGCTCGGTCGGCATGACCGAGGCCCAGGCCCGCGAGGCGGGCATAAACATACGGGTGGGGTGTACGGAGGTGCCATATTCCGCTCGGGGCTGGATTCACAAGGTCGGCAACGAGGGTTTTATAAAGATCATTGAGGACAACGAACGGTCGGTGGTCATAGGAGCCAGTTCCGCTGGTCCGGCCGGCGGCGAAGTCCTCAGCGCCCTGCAAGTCGCGATCCGCGGCGAGGTTCCGGTGCCGACGTTGCGGAATATGGCATACGCTTACCCCACTTTCTACCGCGCGATCGAAGAAGCCTTGAAGGACCTGAAGGAGATCTGACGGAGTAGTGTCACAGCGTCCGGCAGCGGTCGCGTTCGACGTGATCGGCACGTTGATGTCGCTGGAGCCGCTGCGCGATCGGCTGCCCCGCCCGGACCTGCTGGAGGCCTGGTACATCCGCACCCTCCGGGACGGCGCTGCGCTGTCCGCCAGTGGCGGATACGCGGACTTCCCCGACGTGGCCGCCGCGGCGCTGCGCGCGGTCACCGGCTACACGATCAACGACACGCAGGTGGCGCGCGTGATGGCCGGGTTCGACGAACTGCCCGCCTTCCCCGACGCGCTGCCGGCCATGCAGCAGTTGCATGTGGCGGGCGTGCGGGTCATCTGCCTGACCAACGGCACCGCGACCGCCACCGGGGCGTTCCTCGACCGGGCCGGGCTGCGGCGTTACGTAGAGCGGGTGGTTTCCGTGGCCGAAGTCGGCCGCTGGAAACCCGCCACGATCGTGTACCGCTACGCCGCCGAGATGCTGGACGTGCCGCCGCGGCAGATGGCCCTGGTCGCCGCGCACGACTGGGACTGTCACGGCGCGAAGGCCGCCGGGCTGATCACCGGCTGGATCAGCCGCGAATCGAACGGCCCTGCTGGTCGGGGGGACGACCCCCCGGACCCCCCGCACTATAGTCCGCTGTTCCTGCCACCCGACGTAACGGGCGCCGATCTGGGCGACGTCGCTTCATCCCTGCTCGCCGAGTGGGACGCTCACATCGGCTAGCCGCGCCGTATCGACCACCTCGCCACGGCGGATGAGCTGCTGAACTGCGTCGTTCACGTCCCAGACATTCACGTTCATGCCAGCCAGCACGCGTCCCTGCTTCAGCCAGAAGACGACGAATTCGCGCCGCTGCTTGTCCCCGCGGAACACCACCTCGTCGTAACCGCCGGGCGCGACGTAGCCGGAGTACTCCATGCCCAGGTCGTACTGGTCGGTGAAGAAGTACGGCAGCCGGTCGTAGGTGACATCCTGGCCGAGCATCGCCTTGGCCGCGACCTGCGGCTGGTTCAGCGCGTTGGCCCAGTGCTCGACCCGGACGCTGGTCCGCAGCAGCGGGTGATAGGCACAGGCCACGTCCCCGGCGGCGTAGATGTCGGGGTCGGAGGTCCGCAAGCTGGCGTCGACCTCGATGCCGTCCTCGATCTCCAGGCCGGCGGCCTCGGCCAGCTGGGTGTTCGGCATGACCCCGACGCCGACGACGACCGCTTCGGCCGGGATGTGGGTGCCGTCGACCAGCCGGACACCGTTGACCCGGCCGGTGCCGGTGATGTCGTCCACTCCGACCCCGAGCTTCAGGTCAACCCCGTGGTCACGATGCAGGTCGGCGAAGACCTGCGCCACCTCGGGACCCAGAACCCGGAGCAGGGGGAGCTCGGCCATCTCGGCGACGGTGACGTCAGCTCCGGCGGTCCTCGCGGCGGCGGCCGTCTCCAGCCCGATCCAGCCCGCGCCGATGACCACCACGCGCTTGGCGCTCTGGAAGGCCGCCTTGATCCGGTCGCTGTCGGTGGCCGTGCGGAGGTAATAGACGCCTTCGAGACCGGCGCCTGGCACCTGGATGCGGCGCGGTGAGGAACCGGTGGTAAGCAGGAGCTTGGCATAGGACTGCGTGCCGCCGTCGGCCAGGGTGAGCTGGTGCGCGGCGCGGTCGATGCCCGTGACCGTGGTATTCAGGCGCAACTCGACGTTGTTCTGCTCGTACCACTCCGGCGGATGAACGTAGATGCTGTCCCGCTCCGCCTTGCCCAGCAGGTATTCCTTGGACAGCGGCGGCCGCTCGTACGGGCGTTCCGATTCGGCGCCGATGAGGACGACGGGCCCGTCGAAACCTTCCGCCCGCAGTGTCTCCGCCGCCTTGGCCCCCGCCAGGCTCGCTCCCACGATCACGTAAGCAGAGTTGGCAGTCATGATCCCGACGTTATCCCCGTTGACCCTCGGGTAGCCAGAGGCGCGGCCGTGGCGCGGTGACACGGTGAGCGATGGAAGCGGTGCGCAATAGGTGCGAATTGCGTGCGCCGTAATTGCGCATTCGGTTTGTTAGTTTCTGGTGAGACACGTCTGGTACCGGCGGGACGGTCACTCCGCGTGACCGTCAAGCAGGGGGCACCAACGTTTCCGCGGAGACGTCCCGCGCAATTGCGCCGGGCCGTTTCCGCGGAAACGCGGAAGACCGTCCGGGACCGTTATGCCCCGGTACCGGGGCAGAGCGTGCGGGACCGCTCTGCCCCGGTACCGCGGATGTCGCCCGGGCCCGGTAGATCCCAGCACCGAGGCAGGCTGCCTGGAACTTGATTGCGCCGGTACCGCTTTGCGCCGGTACCGCGGCAGGACGTCGGGTACCGCTAAACCCGGCACCGAGGCAAGCTGCCTGGAACGCATTGCCCGGTACTGGGGCAGAGCGCTCGGGAACCGCTAAACCCTGGCACCGAGGCAAGCTGCTGGAACCGCATTGCACCGGTACTGGGCAGGACGCCGGGTACCGCTAGACCCCGCACCGAGGCAGGCTGCTGGAACCGCATTGCGCCGCTACTGGGGCAGGCTGCCGGGTACCGCTGTACCCCGCACCGAGGCAAGCTGCCTGGTACCGCTTGCCTGATATTGGGGCAGCAGCCCAAGACGATTTTGCCTCAGTGCGAGGTAGGCCGCCGGAACCGGTGGCCCGTGGGCAGGCTCCCATATTGGGATATTTAAGCATTGGTCGGCACGCTTCGCGTTTGGGCGGAGAGGGGATCGGAATTGTCGTGGGCGTTTACCCGATACGCGTTGTGGACGGCTGCGGTTTGCTGGCATATGGCCGTTATGTGGGCGGTGGCGTGGTGGGCTACGCGGAAGGAAAGGGCCCTGCGGAAGAAAGGGTACCGGTTTCCGGCGCCTTTTCTTCCAGAGGGCTTTTAACTTCCATGAGGTGCTGGGGCATGTGACCGTTATGTGGTGATACACGTACTGTAGTTGGCCGGGGGCGGTGCGGGCGCTTCAGTGATGGCGATACGGCGAAATGTCGGGAATGTGCGCTATTCGGGGATGTTTCCGTTGGGGGATAAGGTCCGTGATGTTTCGCGGGCTGGTAAACCGGGGGTGGGGGGCACGCGTCACATTGGTGGGAACTCTGGGGAGGGGTTGAGGGACTTGGAACGTGTTCGGATCATGCGCGCGGTCTGCGTGCTGGCGCTGACGGGCGCCGCATTCGCTGGGCAGGCATTTCCGTCATTTGCCGGTACCGGCTTGAAGCGCATTCACGATCCCGGGCGGGTCACCTACTCGGTCCACCTCACCTCATGTCACGCGCGTGATCGCGGCCAGCTGCCCGATCCTTCGTGCACGCCGGGAAGCATCGATCCGGCCGTCACCGCGGCGGATATCCACTCAACGATCTGCCGGGCGGGATGGACCACGAAGGTACGGCCACCGGAAGCGCAGACCGAGCGGGCCAAATACAACGTCGCGTATCCGGCGTATCACATTTCGCACGGCGCGGTCAGCGAGCTGGACCACCTCGTGCCGCTGGAGCTGGGCGGCAGCAACGACATCACGAACCTGTGGCCCGAGGTCGGCCGGGTGCCGAACCCGAAGGACAAGGTCGAGTACGCGCTGAACCGGGCCGTTTGCCAGGGGAAGGTCAGCCTGGCCGCGGCGCAGAACGCGATCGCGTCCAACTGGCTGACCGCGCTGGCGCGGCTGGGCCTCACCGGCGGACATGGCGGCGGCGCGTGGTGCACCGCCGCCGCCTCGTACAACTCGACGTACCACGACTACGACGTCTACGTGCACTCCAACCAGCCGGACCGGACGGTGACGGCCACCGCCAGCAACGGAGCGTCACACAGCTACCACACCAACGGTTCCGGCTACGCCGACGTGTTCCTGCGGGCCGCCGCGGGCAACCGGGTCACCGTCACCGTGGGCGCGGCGTCGTGCTCGACGACCGCCTAGCCGCGCCCGGCCTGGGCGGTGCTCAGTACCCGCACACCGCCGGCGAACCTGGCCAGCTCCGCGCTGTCCCAGCCGAGTGACATGGGGGCCTGGACCTGGGCCCAGTGACCGCCCGCGACCTGGAACGTCAGGATCTCGGTGTCCCCGCCAGCCTGCGCGGCGGACTCGAAGAAGCCCGGCCGCCCGTTCACCGGCTGAGGGGTCCCGGCCGACGGCGAGGTGGCGTCCGCGGACTGGAGCATGACGACCAGCTTCCCGAGGAAACTGTCGGGGTTGGTGTCCTTGTCACCGGGCGGCGCGATGGTGAGCGCGAACGGGGTGCTGCCCTGCACCACCCAGTCGCGGGGCATCCAGCTCACCCGGTATCCGGGCGGCTGAGTGCCGGTCCACGCCACAAGCGCGATCGACCCGGGGCCCGCGGGAGCCTTGGAAGGCCTTGGAGCCGAGGAGGCGTGCCGCGTCCTGGCCGCCTGTCCGCTGGCGCTCCCAGCCGCGGAACCACCTGGCTGGCCGACCGGGCCACCGCCGTGGAGCGCCACGGGCACCAGCGCTCCGGCGGCTATCGCCGCGGTCACCCCCGCGCCGCCCAGCAGGCGCCGACGGCGCAGCAGCCTGCGACCCCGCTCCAGGTCTGCCCTCGGGTCGGACACGGTATCGGCAGGGGCCTTGTCCAGCGCCAGGTTAAGCAATTCCTTTACATCGTTCACCGGGTACTCCCTTCGCTCACCTGCGGGTCAGCGAGCAGCTCACGCAGCCTCGCCGCACCCTTGGCCGTCTGGCTCTTCACCGTGCCCTCGCTACAGTGCAGCAGCTCAGCGGTCTGCTCGACGCTGAGGTCAAGCCAGTACCGCAACACCACGGCCGCCCGCATGCCGGGCGGCAGGCCGGCGAGCGCCGCCCGGACGTCGTGCCCGTCTATCCCGGACCGAAGCGAGTCCGGGGGCAACGGGGCCAGGGCATCGGGCGGTTCGGGCACATTCCGCTCCCGCCGCCTGCTCGGCCGGCGGATCTCGTCGATATGCGCGTTGACGATGATCCGCCACACATAGCCGAAGTACGTGCCAGACCGCCGGACCCTGGGCCAGGCCACATAGAGCCGGGCGAGGGCGGTCTGGACAAGATCCTCGGCGAGATGCGTGTCTCCGGCCGTGAGCAGGCAGGTGGACCGCAGCAGGTCGACGCGGCGAGCGCGGACGAAAGCCGAGAACTCCTCGTCGCGCGATGGTCGTGACATGAACACCTCCTCATCCTGACTACGGATCACCGCTCGCATGAGGTTGCCTGTGATCGTCGCGGATAAGGTGTCGGACGTGAGCGAGGTATTCCATGTACGGGTCAAGATCCGCGGTCTGCGCCGCTTCACGGCACGGTGATGACGACCTTGCCGCGCACATGCCCCTGCTCGACGTAGCGGAGGGCCGCCGCCGTGTCAGCCAGCGGGTAGGTCCGGTCGATGACCGGCGTGAGCGTGCCGCTCTCGACGAATTCGCTGACCGCCGTCAGTTCGGCTCGCTCCTGCCGGACCGGGAGGATCCTGAGGTGCTGCCGGACGAAACGGTCAGCCAGGGCCGCCTTGACCATGGCACCCACCGGTCCGAAGAATTCGCCGGGTGAGCCGCCCGCGTTGATCACAAGCGTCCCGGTGCGGGTCAGCGCCCGTCGCAGCGATCTCAGCGGCCGGTTGCCGACGTTGTCGAGGATCAGGTCATACGCCTCACGCCGGGCGGTGAAGTCTTCTGACGTGTAGTCGATCACCCGCGAGGCGCCGAGCGAGCGCACCAGTTCCACGTTGGACGTGCGGCACACGCCGGTGACCTCCGCGCCCAGTGCAACGGCGATCTGCACGGCGAACGTGCCGACGCCGCCCGCCGCACCGTTGATGAGCACCCGCTGGCCGGCCTGGACCTTCCCGGCATCCCGGATTCCGCGCAGGGCCGTGGTCGCCGCCACGGGGAGCGTCGCGGCCTGCTCGAACGTCAGGTTCGCCGGTTTTGGCGCGAGCCTGTCCGCCGCTCCCGCGGCGTACTCGGAGAAAGCGCCCGGGCAGAAGCCGAAGACCTCGTCGCCGGGCTGGAGTCCGCGCACGGATGCGCCGACCGTCTCCACTACGCCCGCCGCATCGAGCCCCGCCACCGGGTGCGCCGGCCTGGTCAGGCCAAGGCCGCCGGGTATCAAGCGGGCGATGACGGGGTTACCGCGCAGCATGTGCCAGTCGTACGGGTTCAGCGCGGCGGCGCACACCCGGATCAGGACGTCGTTGGGGCCGACTTCGGGCAGGTCGAGGTCCGACAGCCGCATGACGTCGGGAGGACCGAACCGCTCTTGTGCAATCGCTTTCATGCGTCCACGGTGGCGCCGGGGTGTTGTGACAATGCGGTGAATCGCTGGAGGGGCTGTTGAGCGCCTGGTCGGTCATACTGGGGCTATAAACCGGTTCGCGGCTAGGCAAGGAGCGACCTGATGGTGCGGCAGGTGCGTCTTCTGGGCGGGGTCAGCGCCATCACCGATGGGGGAGAACAGGCCGATATCGGTCCCGCGAAATGCCAGGCGCTGCTTGCCGCCCTCGCGCTATCAGCCGGGAAGGCAGTACCGGTATGGCGCCTGGCCGATCTGGTGTGGGGTGAGGAGCCGCCGCGGACGGCCGACCGGACCCTGCAGTCATACGCCACCCGGCTGCGAAAAGGGCTCGGGCCTGACTCGATCGTCCGGACCGGGGCGGCGTACCGGTTGGACGTGGCGGCCGACGCGGTGGATGTCATCAGGTTCCAGCGTCATCTCGACGCCGGGGACATCGACGCGGCCCTGGCCGAGTGGACCGGCGTTCCGTTGGCCGGGCTGGACGTCCCGGGGCTGACCGCGACGGTGAACGGGCTGGTCGAGCAGTGGCTGACCGCGGTGGAGACCGAGCTAGCGCGTCTTGTCGACGCCGACGCGCCGGTGGTCATCGGCCGGCTCACCGAGCTGACGACCACCCACCCGTACCGCGAGGGACTGTGGGTGCTGCTGATGAGGGCCCTGTACCGGGCGGGCCGCCAGGCCGATGCCCTCGCCGCGTACCGCGTGGCCCGGCACAACCTCACCGAGCACCTAGGGGTCGAACCCGGTCCGGCGCTGCGCGAGATCGAAACGCTGATCCTCAGCCATGACGAGCGGCTGCTCGATGGCCGGGGGGCCAGGCCGCCGACCCGGCCGGATGCCCGGCCGACGGGGACGGTCACGTTCGGCTTCTGCGAGATAGCCGACTCCGGGCTGTGGTGGGCCAGGCACCGACCGGAAATGGCGACGGCGGTGACGAGCCTCGACGGGATCGTGCGCGGTGCGGCGGATGGCCACGGCGGCTATGTCTTCGCTGTCGGCGGCGATTCGTTCGGAGTGGCGTTCGGGCGCGCCGCCGACGCCGTCGCGTGGGCCGCCGGCATACACGCCGCGGTGAGCGGCGGTATCGGAATCAAGATCGGCCTGCACACCGGGGAGGACGACGGGAAGGGGCCCGGGTACTTCGGTCCCGCGGTCAACCTGGCGGCGCGCCTCGCGGCCGCCGGGCACGGCGGCCAGACGCTCGTCTCGGCTACCACCGCCGGGCTGCTGGACGAAACCGGCCTGCGTGATCTCGGAACCTATCGTCTCGACGGCGTCGTTGCCGAGCAGCGCGTCTTCCAGATCGGCGACGAAGAGCACCCGCCGCTACGGACCGCGCGGAGCCGTCACGGGAACCTGCCCAGGCGACCCGGTCGCCTCATCGGACGCGATGACGCGCTCACCGCCATCGACGACGCGCTGGCCGTCGCGCCGGTCGTGACGCTGGTCGGGCCGGGCGGAATAGGCAAAACCCGGCTCGCAGTGGCGGCGGCCGCCCGGCGTGGCGACGTCGACGGGGTCTGGCTGATCGAACTGGCCGAGATCGCTTCGCCCGGTGCCGTCCCCCGCGCCGTCGCCGGCCCTCTGGCGATCAAGGAGGTACCGGGACAAGATCTGACGCAGTCCATCGTCACGGCGTTGCGGTCCCGGCGGGCGGTGCTGGTCCTGGACAATTGCGAGCACGTCATAGATGCCGCCGCAGAACTGGCCCAGGCCATCGCCGACAACTGCCCGGGCGTGCACATTCTCGCCACGTCCCGGGAGGGTCTGGCGCTGCGCCATGGTCAGGAGCGCCTGGTAACCGTCACCCCGCTGGAACCGTCCGGCCCGGGTGCCGAACTGTTCAGCGAACGCGCGTGCGCGATCTCACCCGCTTTCGACCCGTGCGCCGAGCGCAAGGTCATCGAGGAGATCTGCCGTCGTCTCGACGGCGTCCCGCTGGCCATCGAGCTGGCCGCGGCCAGGACCGCGAGCTTCACCCCCGCGGATTTGCTGAAGCGGCTCGATGACCAGCTGCGATTGCTGATCGGCGGCGGACGGACCGGCTCCGTGCGGCACCGGACGCTGCGGGCCACCATCGGCTGGTCATACGACCTGCTCAGCGTGCGGCAGCGGCGGCTGTTCGAGGTACTGTCGGTCTTCACCGGACCGTTCGACCTCGCCGCGGCCGAAACGATCGCGAACGAGGGTGAGCTCGGCGCCGCTGATGTCGACGACCTGCTGGGTGACCTGGTCACGCGATCGATGCTGGTGGTCGAATCCGGTCCGTTCGGGCGGCGCTTCCGGTTGCTGGAAACCATGCGGCAGTTCGCCGCCGAGCGACTGGCCAGGGCCGGCGTCACGGACCTGGTGGCCGCGCGCCACGCCCGGTGGTGCCTCGGCCGGGTCACGAACATCCAGCCACTCCTGGCCGGTCAAGGCGAGGTCGAAGGCGTCGCCCGGCTCGATGAGCTCTGGCCCAACCTCCGGGCCGCGTTCGACTGGGCCTGCGCCCGCGACGATCGCCGCCTGGCTTTCGCATTCGTCCGGCCTATCGTGGCCGAGGTCGTCCTTCGCAGTCGAGGCGAGCTCGGTGACTGGCTCGAGCGGATTCTTGCCATCACGCCATCCGACGACACCGAACTCATCGTTTTCTCACTCACCTGGATTGCTCAGCGGTACAAGGTAGGCCAGAATCCCGAGGCCTACGACCGTCTCGCCAGCCGCTTCGCTGAGCTGGACCATCCCTTGATCCACCATGCCCGGGCCTCGGTCCACGAGGGTTTCGCGTCGCTGGCCAGGCTGGCGCCGCCCGCCATCGCGGAGCTGCGCCAGCAAGGCGACGATGACCTGGCTGAGCAGTTCGAGCTCGATGTGGGGGCGGCCCTGGTGTTCGGCGGGCAGTTCACGGCAGGAGACGCCCGGATCGCGGCGCTGGCCGAGCGGTACCGGGCCTACGGACCGCCGACCCTGCTGCACCTGTCCCTGGTGCTACTCGGCTATTCCGCGATGCTCCAGGGCAAACATGATCTCGCGTACCGCCTGTTCGACGAGGCCGTCGGCGTGGCGGTACCCGAGCGTACCCAGTCGCCGAGCAGGCCCATCGAGGCACGCGCCGCGTTCCGGCGCGGGGACCAGATCCAGGCCTTCGAGATATTGAGCTCGCACATCACCGAACTGCTCTACACCGGCAACATGCAGGCAATCTGCGTCACCTGCGTCGAGTTCATCAACATGATGGCGAAGATCGGCCGGACGACGGAGGCCGCGCTGATGCTGGACCACCTGGACAAGGCATTCCCGTACTGGGCAACGCTCGTCGCGGAGGCCAGGGAGCAGATCGACACCGAGGATCCGCTCCACCAGGATCCCGGGCAGACGCATACCTTCGGCGATCGCGAGGCGCTTGAATACATGCGCGAGATTCTCGATCAGCTGAGCACCGAGTAAGACGCCACGCACCGGCGCTTGTTTGCGGGCGCGGATGGCCAGCATGGTGGGGACGGCCTTGTCACCGAATTCGGCCACGTGCTCGATCGCCAGGTCCGCAGGGTGACCACGGTGAAGCCCGCTACCGCATCAGGACTCCTGGTCCAAGTGGCACTCGAACCAGGTGATCGTACCGGTGTCGGACTGGACGTAGTCCCAGGCCAGCGAGCACGCTTCGACCAGGCGCAGACCGCGTCCGCACTCGGCCAGCTGGTCACCGGATCGCACCCTCGGCACGGTGTCCGCGCCACCATCGTGCACCTCGACGTGTACGCGATCCGCGGAGAGCACCACGGTGACCGCGACGGTCCCTCCCGGGTTACGCGAATGGCTGTGCTTAATGCTGTTGGTGACCAGCTCAGAGGTCAGCAGGGCGACGGTCGCCGCGGTATCGCGATGACCTTCCAATACCTGGCTGACGAACGCGCGGGCGGCTGATACCTGCCCCGGTTCGCCGGCGATGACCTTGCGCTGTGCCGTCAGATACCCGGCCGTCCAGACGGTGGGTGCCGGAGTACGAGCGCTATGCGCCGTGCTCACCAGCGGTCCGGGCACTCTCCTGCCCTTCGCGACGTTACCGAAACTGACCTGTTAATTGAGCAGTATTGAGTCTAGATCAGCACAGAATCTAGAAACATCCTAAGTATGAATCAGTACGGGGCCCGTCGCAACTGGCTCAACCACATCCGTGTCCATTGTTGAGGCAGCCGAATCTGAGGAACCCGGACCGGAGCTCACGCCTTGCGCGCGAGTCCCACCCACATGGGCAGCGGGCCGGGCGGAGCCGTTCCGGGTTCCGGCCGCCACTCCGGCAACTGCACCACCCCTGGCTGGACGATTTCCAGCCCGCCGAACAACGCGGTGACTTCGTCGCGGGAACGCAGGATCACCGACTGGTCCATCATCTTGTTCAGCCGGTTGAAGGTCTCGGTCAGGTCCTTGCCCTCGACGTCACGCGCCAGATGGGTAACGGCCAGGTAGCTGCCTGGAGCCAGGGCGGCCGCTATCCGGTTCACGATGCCGCCCGGGTCGCCGGATTCGGCGAAGAAGTGGAACACGCCGAAAATGACCACAGCGATCGGCTGGGAGAAATCGAGCGTCTGCTGGGCCTCGATCAGTATCGCTTCCGGCTCGTTCAGGTCGCCGTAAATGTACCTGGTAGCTCCCTGCGGTGTGCTACGCAGCAACTTGTGTGCGTGCGCGAGCACGATGGGGTCTCTGTCCACGTAGACGATCCGGGATTCGGGCGCCTCCCGCTGCGCGACCTCGTGGACATTGTTCTCCTTGGGAATGCCCGTGCCGATGTCGAGGAGCTGCCTGATCCCGGCGTCACGCACGAGATACCTGACGACACGGCCGAGAACCGCCCGGTGGGCGCGGGCATCGGCCCGCACGCCGTCGATGCCGCCCGGCCACGCCGCGTAGGCGCGATCAGCCGCATCCCTGTCCACCTGGAAATTCGCCTTGCCGCCGAGCAGGTAATCATAGACCCGAGCCACGTGCGCCACGGAGGTGTCGATCTCGGCTGGTTCCCGTTCGGTCCCGGCCACGACCCCGTTGTTCTTCACAGCACCTCCGCAAATCTGTTCCCCGTGCGTCGTACGGTACGAAATCCGTAAACGTCCTTAGTATCCAGCCGTTTCGACAAGGCGATCAAGGGCCCGAGAAAACAGCCTGATTACACTCGTCGCCGGGCTTCAGGCCGACGTCCTGTTATGCCCTAACTCCGCGGCATCGCGTCCATGCGGGAAACCAGGTACACAAAGGACGCATCCGCGAGTATGGTGAACGTGCAAAGTTTCGCACAGTTCAAACTTGGCGGTTGTCCAACGAGCGGGGATGATGGGCCGTTATGTGCAGTGCTGTTACGGCCAACAGCCTCGACTTGCTCACAGGGCTTTCCGCCGAACTCCCCGCCAAGCATCGGCACCAGCCGATGACAATCAAAGGAGTAACCGAAATGACCGATGACACCCCCCTGACCTGGCACAAGTCCAGCTACAGCGCGAACAGCGGCAACTGTGTCGAGGTATCAGCGCGCGAGAACGTCGTCGCGGTGCGCGATTCCAAGCAGGATGGCGCAGGCCCCGTTCTCGAGACCACCGCGGCCGCGTGGCGCGTTTTCCTTACCGCCTTCAAGGACGGCGGGCCCGGCCTATAACCTACTGGCGTGAGTCATAATGTTGCCCGCCTGAATGATGCTGTGCGGTCGTGGTGACCCCGCGCGACATGTGTGCCAACGGGCGAGAAGCTTGCGGTTTAACGACATCTGGCCAGCTTGAGCGGTGCATAAGCAACGGGCCGTCGTCGACTGAGACAGCTGGACGAGGCCCGTTGCGGTGTTACCTGTGCGGCTTCCGGCCAGCCCACCGTGAGTCTCACGCTGCTCAAGGAGGATGCGGGTGATCAGCCCTTACGTACGGCGGTTGCGCTTGGGCGCCGAAATCCGGGCGCTGCGGGCACAAGCAGGGCTGACGGCCGATCAGCTGGGAAAGCGCATCGGCCGCTCCAGAGCCGACATCTCCCGGCTGGAGAACGGTCACGTAGTGGACCAGGCCGACGTGATCAGCATTCTCGACGCGCTGGCGGTGGACGGCGACCGCTGGACCCAGATCGTCACCATCGCCCGGGAGGCGGGCGAACGGGGCTGGTGGGAATCGTACAAGACGATGGGAGACCGCCAGGCGCTGTACGCCAACCTGGAGGCGGGCGCCACCACCATCCGGATGTACGAGCACCGGTTCATGCCCGGGCTGTTGCAAATACCGGAGTTCGTGCGGGCCCGGGCCGAGGCGGACGCCACGCTGGAGCCGATGGCATCGATCACCATCGACGGCGTGCTTTCCGGCAACGCCGGGCGGCAGCGGATGTTCCGCCGGCCCGGCGGCCCGACGCTGGAGGTGATCCTGGACGAAGTGGCGGTCCGCCGGCTGACCGCGCCGCCCGAGATCGTGAAGAAGCAGCTCTACCACCTGGCCACCGCGGTGAACGGCGATCCGAAGGTCACCGTGCGGGTGCTACCGGTCGAGGCGAGGATCGAGAGCTTCACCGTGCCCAGATGCACCTTCATGGTGTTCTCATATCCCGACCCCGGCGATCCGGCCCTGGTCGCCATCGACACCGTGACTTCGGACGTGATCCTCACCGACCCCGAGCAGGTGTCGCCATACACCGAGCTCTATGGCCGGCTGCGAGACGCGGCGCTGCCACCGGACGAGAGCCTCGACCTGCTGATCAAGACAGCCGCCGATCTCCCCGACCATTAGCTCGCCGGATGATGTGCTTCAGGGGTGGAACCACAGCCGTTCGCGAGAAAAGATCTTTAATCATTTTGAACGAACGGCGGTGGTGTCCTCAGCCCGTCGCCTGCTTCGCCAGCGTGCCGATTGGCCGGTAATAAACTGCACTGATGCCCAGCCGAGCCGAGATCGTGTCATTTGATGACTCCCCGCCGCCCGCTGGTGCCGATCCGTGGGTGCCTGGCGCCGCCCCGCAGGCCGGCGTTGAGATAACCGCCCCCGACCCTGACTGGCCGCGACGGTACGACCGCCTGGCCGGCCGGATCCGGGAAGCCCTCGGCTGGCGGGCGCTGCAGCTTGAGCACGTGGGGTCCACCTCGGTGCCCGGGCTGCCCGCCAAGCCCATCATCGATATCGACCTGACGGTGGCCGATCCCGAGCGCGAGCAGGACTACATCCCGGCGCTGGAGACGATCGGGTTCCGGCTGAAGATCCGCGAGCCCTGGTGGTATGGCCACCGGGCGCTGCGGGCGGACGATCCCCTGTGCAATCTCCATGTCTTCGGGTTCGACAGTCCCGAGCTGATCAGGCACCGGATCTTCCGTGACTGGCTGCGCGGCAACCCCGGCGACCGCGACCGCTACGCCGCCGCCAAGCGCCAAGCCGCGTCCGAGGCCAACGCGCGCGGAGAGCACGTCATGCAATACAACGCCCGCAAAGAGCAGGTCATCCGGGAGATCTACCACAGGGCCTTCGTGGCCGCGGGCCTGCTCGACGAGTGAGGGGACGATCGTGTTCCGCAAGGCCGGGCAGCTTGATCAGAGGCAGGTGTGATGACCGGCGCCACCCGCTGGGTCCGCCTGGAGGACCAGGATTTTCCTTATGCCCGCTAACCACCAAGGTAGAGAGGAGGCCGTCAACGAGCTTTGGCGCAAGAAATTTGAAGCCCGGCGGAAGCATGATGAGAGAGAAACCAGTTCAGGTAGTGGCTCCGACTGGCTTACGGACTCTTGGTTTCAGGATCATGATCGCAAAGTTCCGCCTATGAATGGATCATCAAACCATTCCGATGATTCATCCCCGGAGACGATAAGATAGAGATATCGGCCTAACTCACAGCGACTTGTAGGCACGGGTTGTAATGCCAGTGCAGACCGGGCACGACAAAACCATGCTCCATGACCACAGCAAGCGCGAACCTGGCCCAGAGCCGCTAGCGAGTCTCGTAGCCAGACCCACCACAGTCAACTACACAGTGTCTGACCTGGTAGTTCAGGTAAGCGCCCCGACCGCGACTCGAACGCGGGACCTACTGCTTAGGAGGCAGTCGCTCTATCCGCTGAGCTATCGGGGCCAGCTTCAGGCCTTAGCTTACCGGGGCGGACGAGCGTCCGCCGCCCTCCGTCAGAGCCGGACTGGTCAAGCATCTCGGCGCTACAGACATAGCTTTCCTGCTTGAAAGTCTCGGTAGCTCCCCCAGGACGGAGGGAGTCACCATGTCATCCGCCACGAAATCCGCGCGTACCGCAGGGGGGTCTGCGAGTACTGCGGCCCGGGACGGCAGGCCGCGTAAGAGCCCGCTGCGAGTCGCCGGCCTGCCGCGCGGCACCGCAGCTGTGCTCGGCAGGTCAGATCCGCCTGATGCTCCCGACCGTGCCGCCGCACAGTGTTATCCCTCCCTGTATCGCGTATCCGCCTGAAGATGGCGGAGGCCGCTGAAGCTTCCTGGCGGCCCCTGGCCTGGCAGCGGCCAGGAGCCGCCAGGTACGCCATCCGCCCGGCGCGGGCCTCACCGTGGGGCAAACGGCTTATCCGCTACAGCCTGGACGGTGCCGAAGCTGACGATCCCCCGCCATAACCGCCTACTCGTTGTAGAACATCCATAGCCGGTTGCTGGCCGCGTAGGAATGGTCGAGCACGATGTATGACCAGTTGGTGTTGCCCCAGTCGTTAACGGTGAGCGCCGTGTTCAGGTTTCTGCGGGGCGTGATCGTGTACTCGCCGCTGCGGGCGCCCGAGTTCTTCGACGGCGCAGCGTAGTCGCTAAACTTCCACTGCTGGCCCAAGGAGCTGTTGCATGGCTGCTGGACGATATTCATCCCGATCGCCGGGGCGTTGGGGTCAGCAGGCTCCAGGCACTGTCCGCTGGCGTTGTTCTTGATCACGAAGTATCCGTTGGGGTCTTGGCTGATCACCCATACCTCGGTCTTGCGTGGGTACCAGACGTTGCTGGCATCGGCAACGAGCTGTGCGCCGGGTGACATGGATGCGTCGTAGATCGACATGCGCTGGCCTCCGCTGTCGCTGACGATCCGAACCGGTGTCGCAGTGTCCGCCTGTGAGACGCGTGAGGCCGCGATGGCCGGCTGACCCACCGCTCCCGCGACTGTGAAGCTGACAGCTGTAGCGGTGAGGATGGACTTGCGTAGGAACATGGATCCCCCTGCTCTCGCGTTGGTAACACTGAGTAGTCGTATACTAGCAGAAAGCTATGAACGTCGGTGCGGAGCGGATATGTAGGATCGTCGGCCTGGCACCGTGACCTGTTCAGGCAGGTCAGTCGCCCGTCTGCTGAGTCTCAAGGTGCTGGAGGATGCTCCTGGGCCAGTCGACGTGGACGGTGTCCCCGCGCTCTTCCATCCAGCCGATGATGAAGCGCCATTCGTCTACGGCCTCGGCCAAGCAACGCGGCGGCGTGCGATACCACCATCGCATCGCGGTCACGTCGCGGACTCCACAGCGGTTATCACCGTAACAAATCCGGACCGGAACAGGCGGGATGGAGGCATGCCTCCATCCCGCCTGGAGCTGTGGTCAGCAGCAGTGTGCTGGTGCCGGCTCGGGTTCCGGGTCAGGCTGGCCGGGCGTGCCGTGGCTTGACGGCCACCAGTTCCAGCGGCCGAGCAGTGCGACGGTGGCGGGGACGAGCAGGGTGCGGACGATGAAGGCGTCCATCATGATACCGATCGCGATGGAGGCGAGGATGCCGGCGTCGGCGGCGCCGCCGGGCTGCCTGCTTACTGCCAGGGCGAAGACTCCGAAGGTGCCGGCCAGGATGAGCCCGGCTGAGCTGACCGTCGGGCCGGTGCGCTCCAGGGCCCGGGTCACGGCCTGCCGCAGCGGGATCCGGCTGGCCTCCTCCCGGATCCGGGTCATCACCAGGATGTTGTAGTCCTCACCGAGTGCCAGCAAGAAGATGAACATCAGGAACGGGATACCGGTGAAGAGCCCGCCGGCCCGGGCTGCGTCCTGGAAGAGCAGGACCGACAGGCCCCACGCCGCCAGGTAGCTGAGCATCACGGAGGCGATGAGGTACAGCGGGGCGATGAGGCTGCGCATGACGAGCGCGAGGAGTAGCCCGATAAGAAAGATCGCGACCGGGAAGATGCGCAGCAGGTCGGCGTCGGAGACCTGGCCCACGTCGTACGCGGCTGGCACGTCGCCGGTGACGCCGTAGGCGCTGGCGCCGGCGGCGCGGGCGATGGCGGCGACGGCCGCCCGGATGACCGGCACCTGGCCGAGCGCGGCGTTCGAGCCTGGGTCCTCGTGGACCAGCCTGGCGTCGAACAGGACGGTCCGCCCGTCGGGGCTGACGAACTGGCTGTCCGCCTGGTACGCCGCCCACGTGGCGGGCGGGATGCGGCTCCCCGGCGGTGGTACCGGAGGTATAGCGGCAGGGCCGCCGAGCGTGGCGTGCAGCGTCGTGAGCTGGCCGGGGGTCAGGGCGCCGAACGGACCGGCCAGGCTGTCGAACTGGGGCAGCGCGGCGAGCCGTCGCTGCGCGGCGGCGACCGGTGCCGGGTCGTCCCAGGCCGGCCCGCGGAACCGCAGCACCACCGTGGTGGGGTTGCTGGTGGCGGCGGGGAAATGGGCGGCGAGCACCGCGTTGCCCGCGGCAGAATCCGAGCTGCCGGGGGCGGCCGGGGCGGCGGGCATGCCAGCTGGCCGGTAGCCGAGCACGGCCGTGGCCAGCGCACCGAAGGCGACCAGGCCGAAGGCGAGCGTGGCGGCGGGATGGGCGACGGCGCGGCCCGCGGTGCGTCCCCACCAGCCGGTGCGCTCGGTGCCGCGAGCGGTGCGGGATGGCCAGAACGCGGCCCGGCCGACGATGGCCAGCAGCGCCGGCAGCAGGGTGAGGTCGGCCGCCAGCATGAGCGCGAGCGCGATGGCCAGCGGGGCGCCGATGCTGGAGTACAGCTCGAAGGTGGCCAGCAGCATGGTGAGCAGTGCGGCAATGACGGTGGCGGCGGAGAACGTGATCGACTCCCCGACCCGGGCCAGGGCGCGGGTGACCGCGTCGTGCGGGGCGTGGCCGGCCCGCAGTTCCTCGCGGACCCGGAAGACCAGGAACAGGCCGTAGTCAGTGCCCGCGCCGATGGTCAGGATGAGCATCAGGAACTGGTCCAGCGGCGACACCGGCAGGCCGGCCTTGCTCGCCAGGCCGATCAGCGGTCCGGCGAGCTTGGTGACCAGCAGGGCGGGGGCGAGGGTCAGCAGCGGCGCCAGCAGCGCGCGGAACACCACGAGCAGCAAGGCCACGATGAACACGATGGACAGGACCTCGCCCAGTTTGACCGCTGTCTGGCCGGCCTGGCTGGCGTCGGCCTGGACGGCCACCGGGCCCGCCAGGTGGGCGCTCAGGTCCCGGGGCAGCGCGCTGGCGGCGATCGCCTCGCGCAGGCCCGCGACCAGCTGCTGAGCGGGAGCGGCGGTGGCGACGTCGATGTGCGCTAGCACCTCCAGCTGCACCGCCTGACGGTCGGCGCTGTCGCCGAGGTCCTTGACCTGCTGCACGCTGGCGACCTTGCCCAGCCGGGCGGCCAGCCGCCCGATGGCGGTGATGTCCGCGCTGGTGACCGTGCCGTCGCCGCGGGCGATGACGACCAGGACCGGGGTCTGGTCCGGGTCATGGAACGGGGCGGCGAGTCGGGCGGCGTACAGGCTAGGGCTGCTGGCGGGCAGTTGGGCGGTGTTGCTCTCCTTGCTGACGCTGGCCAGCGACGGAAGGAACAAGGTGGCCAGGACGGCCGCCACCACCCAGGCGGCGACGACGGCCCAGCGGAACCGGACCGCGAACCGCCCGGTGGCGGCAAAGAACCTGTGCATCATGGGGACATCTCCTTGGTGCCGTTTATCGCTCACGAGCACCAGGATTGGCGCCGAGCGGCACTGCGGGCTATTGGCCGCCGGGTGATCGCGCAGCGACTAAAGTCGGTGATCCGATCGACTTCGGACGGCTGTTGCGCCGCGTCCGGCGCCGCCTAGGCTGCCGGTATGTCCGCAGTGCGTGCCGTACTTGGCCAAGCCTTCCGCCAAGAGGACGACGACGCACCGGTCGCGCCGCGGTCCCGGCGCGACTGGATCGTCGACAGCGTCCTTTTCCTCCTCGCGGCCCTGCTCGCCTTCGCCGCCGCAATGACCAGCGCCACGAAAGGGCTGCACGGCCCGCTGCTCGCCATCGACGCGACCGGCGCGGCGATGGCCTGCCTCGCCCTGTGGTGGCGGCGGCGCTGGCCGCTGGGGGTCGGGCTCGCCGTGGTGGCGGTCCTGACGGTCTCGCAGGCGGCCGGGGTGGCCGGAGTCGTCACGCTTTATACCGTCGCCGCATACCGCCGCTGGCAGCTGGCGTTCCTGGTCGCCGCGGCACAGTTCGCGCTGCTGCCGCTGGCGCGTGCGATCGAGCCCCAGGGCAGCTCGCTGGCTGTGTACTACCTCGGCGGCACGCTCGGCCCGGCGGTGGTCGTCGCCTGGGGCATGTTCCGCCGCACCCGCATGCAGGCGCAGCGCGAACGCTCCCGCCGCGTTGAGGCGCAGGAGCAGTTGCGCATCGAGCAGGTCCGCTACGCCGAGCGCACCCGGATCGCGCGTGAGATGCACGACGTGCTCGCGCACCGGATCTCGCTGCTCAGCCTGCACGCCGGCGCGCTCGAGTTCCGGCCGGACGCGCCGGCGGCCGAGGTCGCGCGAGCCGCTGCCGTGATCCGCGCCAGCGCGCACCAGGCGCTGGAAGATCTCCGCGCCGTGATCGGCGTGCTGCGAGACGGGCCCGACGGCCCGGGACCGGAGCCACCCCAGCCGACGCTCGTGGCGCTGCCGGGCCTGCTCGAGGAATCACGCGCCGCGGGCATGGGCATCCAGGCCGAGGTCGGTCTGCCGGACCTGGCCGCCGTGCCGGATGCAATCGGACGGCACGCGCTGCGGATCGTGCAGGAGGCGCTGACCAACGCGCGCAAGCACGCCACCGCGGCCCCGGTGGAGTTGCGCCTCGACGGCGCCCCGGGGGACGGCCTCACCATCGAGGTGCGCAACCCGACGCTCGCGCTCGCCACCGCGGAATCCAAGATCCCCGGCACGGGTGCGGGGCTGCTCGGCCTCGCCGAGCGGGCGACGCTGTCCGGCGGGCGCCTCGAGCACGGGCTCGACGAGCATGGCCAGTTCCGGCTGCACGCGTGGCTGCCGTGGCAGCGGGAAGCGCAGTGAGCGCGCCGATCCGGGTGCTGATCGTCGATGACGACGCACTGGTCCGCGCCGGGCTCACCATGCTCCTCACGGGCGCCGACGACATCGAGATCGTCGGCGAGGCAGCTGACGGCGGCGAGGTCGAGCACGCCATTGCCGAACGCCAGCCTGACGTCGTGCTGATGGACATCCGCATGCCGGGGATGGACGGCCTGGCGGCCACCGAAATCCTGCGCGGGCGCGACCGCCCGCCTGAGGTCATCGTCCTCACCACCTTCGACGCCGACGACCATGTCCTGCGCGCCCTGCGCGCAGGCGCCAGCGGCTTCCTTCTCAAGGACACGCCGCCCGCCGGGATCGTCGGCGCCATCCGGGCCGTCGCGGCCGGCGAGCCGATCCTGTCCCCGACGATCACCCGCCGGCTGATCGGGCACCTGACGGGAGGCGACGGCGGCGACCGCCGCCGGCACGCCCGCGAGCAACTCGACCGCCTCACCGAACGCGAACGCGAGGTCGCCGTCGCGATCGGACGCGGCAAGTCCAACGCCGAGATCAGCCGCGACCTCTACATGAGCATCGCCACCGTGAAGGCGCACGTCTCGCGCCTGCTCGAGAAGCTCCAGTTCAACAACCGCGTCCAGATCGCCCTGCTCGCGCATGACGCCGACGAAGCCTAGGGAGCGCCGGTCAGGTAGTGGGCTGGACGTGTCACGCCATGCGATAAAAGTCACAACCCATAACTACGAACGGCTGTGGTTCCTCTGACGCCAGGGTTGCGCGGTATCGACGGACCGCGGCCAGCGCGGCGCTGGGCCACCCTTTCCGGCTCGCGAACCGCGGGGCCCGCCCGCCGCCAGACTCCGCCGGGCTGGCAACACCGGGTAACACTGGCGCCGGTCACCCCGACGGCGCACTGCCGAGGTTGCGCGAAGGCAAAGCCGGCTGAACAGGACCCTCAGGCGAGGGGCCCTGTTCAGTGACGGACGGCTTAATATCCGGATTGCTGCTGCTCTCCGCCGTACTGCTGCTGATCCTCGCCGTACTGCTGCTGATCGCCGCCATACTGCTGCTGATCGCCGCCGTACTGCTGCTGGTCATCGCCGGATTGCTGCTGCTCTCCCCCGTACTGCTGCTGATCGCCGCCGTACTGCTGCTGATCGCCGCCGTACTGCTGCTGGCCACCTTGGCCCTGCTGGCCACCTTGGCCCTGCTGGCCGCCCTGGCCCTGCTGGCCACCGAGACCAACCTTGCGCTCGGCCGCCTGCTCGGCATCCTGGACCTGCTGCGGGTGCTCTTGTGCGAACTTCTCCGCGTCCTTCTCTAGATCGCCGAACTCACTCATCATGCCCTCCCAGTAGTTCATCGCGCCTTGCGCGGCCTGTGCCGCGAGGCTGTGCGGTGATCAGCCCTACCCGGTAATCGGGGTCTGACACATGGTGAGCATTTATTCGCTGGGTGATCCACCGCTAGCGCGGCGTGTTCGGATCGGGGTGGAAGGCAGGCCCGTGACCTGGCACGATCACGGTGGCGAACGACAGCAGCTTCTCCCGGCTTGCGTGCAGGTCGGCGGCTGAGTCGCCGAGAGGATCCTCGGCTGGCCCTTCGGGCCCCCACCATGCGTGGGTGCAGACGTACACGTCATCAGCTGTGGACGCCACCGTCGAGATGTCCTGCCCGGTGTGGCCCGGGGTGCGCAGGAGCCGGACCGACGGGGTCAGTTCGAATCCGTCGGCGTCCCGGTCCACCCAGCGGTCGCCGATGTAGATCGCCCAGTGATCATGGATCCGCGCCGCTGGGAACAGCGCGGCGTTGACGGTGTGATCGGGATGGTGGTGGCTGAACACCACATCGGTCACGCTCTGGGCCGTGAACCCGTGCGCGCTGAGCGCGTCGAGCAGGCTGTCCCGTGACGCCACCATGCCCGGATCCACCACGATCACCGCATCGCCGTCGGCGATCAGCGTAACGGTCCCGGCCACCCGCCCGTCGTCGCCGTCCCGGCCGACGTACCCCTCGTGCAGCACGAACACCGAGGCAGACCCGCCCGGCACGATATCGAGTTCACTCACGCCCCGACAATAACAGTCAAGGATCCTTTATCCCGAACGTCGGTGGTTCCTCATCCCACAACCTGCTTTCACACGATCCGCGACCCCCCACCCAACCGCAACATTCCGGGCATACCTCCCCGTCCCGGCTCCCGCCCGCCCCATTTCGCCCCCAACCTCGCGGTTGCCCTGTATGGACCTTGGGTGGTGAGTGGGTCTGGGTGTGAATGGCGGCAGGCCCCGGCCGGGTGGTGGCGGGGCCTGCGGGCTGGTGTGGTGCGGGGTTTAGTGGTGGTGCTGTCCGGCGGCGTGGCGGATGGCGGTGGTG
>JAFARZ010000301.1 GCA_019245115.1 Streptosporangiaceae bacterium
GACCAGCACAACCTACGCCTAATCACCACCGCCATCCGCCACGCCGCCGGACAGCACCACCACTAAACCCCGCACCACACCAGCCCGCAGGCCCCGCCACCACCCGGCCGGGGCCTGCCGCCATTCACACCCAGACCCACTCACCACCCAAGGTCCATACAGGGCAACCCTGGGAGGGCACTGTATAAATCTGTCAGATCGGGCACTGACCTGCGGAAACGTGGCGCCCCCAGCGGGGCTGTACAGATCAGGGCACCCGTTGCTCAAGCGGCCAACGGGACAGGAGAGTCGGCCAAGGCGTGCAAGCTTTTCCATGATGCTCATTGTGGTGGTCTCCACCGTGATGCGCGGGGGATGATGGTTCGGGCAAAGGGGTGCCTTACCGACCTGTCGGAGGAATGGTGCAGTGGTCTTGGGATGCGGATACCTCGGCTGGATTCAGGCGGCGGCTCGGCCGGACAGCGCAGGAGCTTGGCTTGTCAAGCAGCAGCTCATCGTGCCCGGACATCTGGGAACTCGAAAACGGTGACTTCGCGATCGTCGGCCGGGACGCGACGGCCGCGTACTCGGGCAGGCTTCCCTGCGGGGTGTCAGTCGCGGCCGGGGAGCGCCTGGTGGTCCTGCCCCGGGCCATGCTGCTCGCCGCCAAGCCGGATATCCCCGATGCTTGAGCAATTGCCCGAATTGTCACGGGGGGGCGTCTCACTTAGGCGCGTGCAGCCCGTATTCCATCTCCCAGTGGCTGACCACGAGATTCACGTACATATGCTGACGTTGCACGCCGAAGTCACCGGGCCGGGTTGAGCGGCGCCCAGATCTCCGCGTATAGCGGCTCAACTCGGCTGGCCTGAACGACATCGTGTTGTCGACCTCCTCCGACGGCCGGTCCTGGAGCGCGCCGCGGCCAGTCAGTCCAGGGGCCGCGGGCCTGGATCGCTTCACCCCGGCGATTGCCGCCGCGGGCGGGAAGGTCTACATCAGCTACCGGATGCGGGCCATGTCGGGAACCGCGCCGACTGTCTCCGAGGATCTCATCGTTTCCAGGGACAGCGGGCATACCTTCGGTCCGGAACGGCAGATCGGCCCGCCCGCGGTGCTCGCCTTCGCCGCCGTCGCCGACACCAGCACGACGGCATTCCTCGGCGACTACATGGGCTTGGCCGCTACCCGCCAGCTCGTGGCGCTCGCCTGGTGCGTATCCTCACCGCCGCCAGTCACCGAGCCGTATCACCAGCTGCTGTGGGGCGCCACCATGGGCGGGTAGCACGGCGGGTTAGGCGGATACCACCGCCGTTCGTTGAAATGACTTTCAACACAGTCCTCGGCCCACAGCTCGCCGCGGTCGACGGCGATCAGTCTCGGTCACGAATCCGGACTATCGCACACTGCGGCCAGCCGCGCATCTTCGGCGACCGCCCGGGCCCGCTGCTTTAGCACTCGCTCGGGCACCAGGTCCTGCCGCGGCGCGGTTGGGACGAAGTCGAGGCGATCAGTGTGGAGAGCACGCAGAACTGCCCGCTCCACGAGGGAGAAGTCAGCCGGGTCGGGCCGGTTGAAGTTCATCGGCTCGCGCAGCGCCAGTGGCGGGTTGGTGATGATCCGGGCGACACCCAGCACGTTCTGCGACGTGGCGTGCAGCGTGTAGGGATGCAGCAGGACCACGTCACCGGCCTCGCCGGTCATTTCCACGAAGTCACGGCATTGCCCGATCAGCCCGGCGTAGTCGAAATCGCCGGGCAGCACTCCTTCCGGGTGATCAGCGAGGAAGCGTGCAACCACCGGCACCGAATCGGCCGCCACGAACGTCCCCCCGCCCTTGGGGAGCATGTCCGTCCACAGCACCAGGCTCAGCAGCGCCTGCTCCGGGGAATCGAGAAAATGGCGGAAGAAATCGCCGTCCTTGTGCCACCCGTCGGCCGCCGGTGACGGCGGCTGCCACGGCCGGTCGTCACCCACCCCGAGATTGGCGATGAAACCGTCACTCCACTGCCACGGCAGCACCACCCGCTCTTCGCCCCCGGCCAGTTCCACGGCGGCATGCCAGGCGGCGGGCGCGAACGTCCGCGCGTCCACATTCGACCGCGCGGCCAGATGGATCCGCTTCTCCGCCCAGCTCCCCGGATCGTTACGGTCATACCCGAAGCGGACCCACGCATCATCCAGCCACCGCCGCGCGCCAGCGGGATCGAAGGCTCCCCGAACCGTCACGAAGCCCCGCTCCAGGAAATGGCCGACCTGCTCACTGGTCAGCTGCCCGTAGGTCCCCGGCACGCGACCACCTCCCTGAGCGACAACACCGGAACTCACTCCTTTCATTTAACAGTCACCCGATTGGGCCCCGGTGACGCGAACAGCTTCCTCATGGGCGCGGCCGCTCTTTGATCCCCGCCTCGAGCAGGCCGACGACCTCGGCGATGCGGGCCGCACGCAGATCGGGCCGGCGGGTGGTCGCATCGATCCAGCGCAGGTAGGCCTTGCGGTAGAACTGGGCCAGCGTATCGAAGAATGCGCCCGCCGCCGGGCTGGCCGCGAGCGCGGCGGCGAGATCATCGGCGAGATCGCCGCGCTGCGGACCTTCCGGAGCCAGCTCAACGGCCACGTCATCGCCGATCGCGATGCCCATGTCACTCAGGCGCTTCGCGACCAAGGGCAGCACCCATCCGCCGTCGGCCGGCATGAGCCTGGTGCGGGTCCGGCAGCCGTTGATCATGCCGCTCACGGGATGGTTTGCCTTGGCGCCCCACACCTCATCCGGGTCGAACGGTATCACGATGACCGCGCTGTCCCTGGGACCGGCGGCTATGACGGCGCGGAAACATTGCGAACCCATGACCCTCATAGTGCACGCGGCGATGGCGGCAGGTCAGCCCGGAGCGGCTACTTAGGAGCGGCTACTTCGGGGCCGCTACTTCCGCGGCGTGTGAGCGCGTTCCCGCGGAGACGGCTTGTGAAATCGTTCACAAGCCGCCTCCGCGGGAACGTCGTTCCGGCCGGCGTCACAATGACCTGGGCCGTCCATTCTGTCTGCGGCATACGGGAGCGGCTTGGCCGCGCCACTTGTGATTGACTGGGATTTGGTCGCTTAGGCCTTGTGTGCCCGTTTCCGATTGCCGGAGGACGTGGAAGGAAAGGGCTCGGCGGAAGATAGGGCGCCGGGTTTCCGGCGCCTTTCCTTCCGTGAGGCCCCTATCTTCCACAAGATGTGCACCTGCCCTGTCTGCGATATGGTGATACGCGCATTTTCCCGGCGAGGCAGAGCAAGGGCACCTGGGCCGGAATGCCATATACCGCCATTATCGCCGCCTCACCCACCCGTCCCCGCCCCACCTGTCCCCGCCCTTCCCGTCCCCGCCCTTCCCGTCCGTCCTGTGAATGGACGGGTGAAGATCCTTTGACGGTTATGGTCGCTATAGCAGCCGAAATAGTCAAACGATCTTTGTGGGCGGTGGAAGACCGCGGGAGGGATGGCGGGTTTGGCGGGTGGCGGCCGGGACCGCCTCGTCAGCCGGTTCCGGCCTGTGCGTAGAGCGACGCCGACGCTACTGAACGCCATCAGATCTGGGCTTGCGTTGTGCGAGGTATTAACAAGCGCGAACGTGGGTCCAATCCGGATATGCCCCAGTTTACGGTGGTAACAGGTCAGAGTGCTGCCGCACCAGCTCTTTACTGGGGGAACATGACATGACCGCCGCCACCCACGACGGCCTCGTCGCGGGCCGGTATCAGCTTGTCGCGCCAATCGGGAGCGGCGGGACCGCGACCGTGTACCGCGGGCTGGACGTATTGCTGGATCGCGAGGTCGCGGTAAAGCAGCCGATGCTGGCTCCCACCGCCGACGCGGGCATGCATGCCGAGGCAGTCAAGCGGACCTTTCGCGAGGCGCGAGCCGCGGCCAGAATCCACCATCCCGGAGTGGCGGCGGTCTACGACGTCGTTTCCGACGAGGAATCGCCGTACATCGTGATGCAGCTCATCAAAGGCCGCACGCTGGCGGAGCTGCTCGGCGAGCAGGGTCCGCTCCCGCCGCATCGCGTCGCCGACATCGGCAGGCAGGTACTCGCCGCACTCGTGGCCGGGCATGTTGTCGGCGTCCTGCACCGGGACCTGAAACCCAGCAACGTGATGATCACGCCCGACGGACAGGCCGTTCTTACTGACTTCGGCATCGCGGTCACTGACGGCGATCCGTCCATCACCCGGACGGGATTCATTGTCGGCACCCCTGGCTATATGGCACCTGAACGAGCCAAAGGCATGCCCGCTACGCCCGCCGCGGACTTGTGGTCCCTTGGCGCCACCCTCTACGCGGCGCTATGCGGCCAGGGGCCCTTCGATGATCGGGATGGCGGGCTGGCGGTGCTCTGGGCGATCGCCAACGAGGACCCGCCACGCCTTACCGGCAACGGTTCGCTGTACGAAATCGTCAATGCCCTGCTGTGCCGCGATCCAGCCGACCGGCCCACTTTCCACGAGATCGCCCGGGCCCTCGATGTGGCCGCGGCAGACGCGCCGGCCACAGCCGATCCGCTACCGCCCGCCACAGCCAACCCGCCATCGGCGGTATACCCGCCATCGGCGACGGATGTATCGATTGAACCGGTCAACTCGCCAACGACAGAGGCGCCGTCACCGGTGCCACCCGCTTTCGGGCAGGAATCGGACGCGCAACCCGATGTATTGGTGGCGCCAGTCCCGGTGACCGACGTACCAACCGTGTCGTCGCCAATACCCGAGCCGCCGGAGGTGCTCTCCGCTGAGCTCTGGACGGCCGACGATCAATACGACGATCAAGCCGGCGATTCCTCCGGCGAGCCATGGCCTCCGGACGCCGGGCCGAGCCAGTCGTCGGCTCCGGCCTTCGCGCCTCCGCCCCCGGCCGCGGATGCCGGCTATGACGCGGATGCCGGGCGCTACGCGGATGGCGGCCACGACAAGGCCGGAGCCGCTCGGGCGGACCATTTCGCCAGGGCCAGTCTGGTGCTAGCGGTCGTAGTTGGCCTGGCCATCGTGGCTTCGGCCGTGGCGGCGTTCGCGCCTGGCACCAATCACTCTCCGCAGACGCCACCCGCGTCGGCGCAGTCGTCAGCCGGCCCGGCACAGTCGTCAGCCGGGCTGACCGGCCCGCCTGCGCCGCCTCCGGTCGGCCAGCAATTCCGGCTGGCCGCCGCGGCCGGCGCCGGCGGCAGTCCCGAAGTCCTAGCCGTGGCACGTAACGGCACGCTGATAGCGTCCCGGTTCGCTAACGGCTCGTGGTCCGCTTGGACCACGTTGCCGGGCGGTGCGGCTTACACCGCCGACCCGGCCGTGGCGACCACGAAGGACGGCCGCCTGATCGTGTTCGCCCGCGCGAAGTCCGGGCAGGTTGCCGAGATCTGGCAGACCTCGCCGGGAAGCGCCTCCTGGCAGGGTCCCACACCGCTCGGCACGACGATCACCAGCAGCAGTCCGGCGGTAGTCGCCTGGCCCGACGGACACCTGGAGGTATTCGCCCTCCTCAGCGACGCCCATGTCGGCTCCGTGTCGCAGACTTCCACCTCGGGTGGAGGCACCTGGGCTGGCTGGACCTCGTTGGGCGGCCCGGTCACCGGTCCGCCCGCCGTCGCGCTGGACGCGACCGGGCATCCGCAGGTTTTCGCCGCGACAGCAGGTCGTCTGCTCGTGCACGACTATTACCTCAATGGCACATGGGCAGGCTGGGCGCAGACGCCAGGAAAATCGCGCTATGTCGGCGTCCCTGGCATCGCCACGAATGCGGATGGAAGGCTTGAGGTATTCGCCCGCAGCACCAACGCGACCTGCTGCACGTCTGGCAGCTATCCAGGACCGGAACCGGCTGGGGCGGCCCCGGGCTGCTGGCCGGCAACGGCTGCAGCACCGACCCGGCCGTGTTCAGCGGCGTTAACGACGAGCATGGCGGCCGCCTCGAAGCTTTCTGTATGGACTCGAATTTCGGCTTCAGCGTCTTCCACACCGTCCAGCTTTCCTCGAAGGCAGGCGCGTCCTGGTCTGCGTGGCAATCCCTGAACGGCAGTTCCGACGGCGCCGTCACGGCATTGCAAACCCCCACGGTCACCGAGATCCTGGCTCGCACCGCCTCCGGTGCCTTCGCATACGAGACCTGGACCGCTCAGCACGGCTGGTCAGGCTGGTCAATGCTGCCAAGCCCATCCTGATCGAGCGGCTCATAGACCCCCGATGACGGCTTGTTCAGGAAGGGCGGCTGAGGCGCCGGAAGCAGTACCCGGTCAGGGCCAGGGCCAGGGCGAGATAGATCGCGGTCTCGGTCCTCTGGAAGCGCCAGTAGCGGCTGGCCGGCTGGTAGGTGATGGCCTCCCGGATGCCGTGGCGGCCCAGGCAGGCAACGAAGGCGGCAGGCCCCTGCCCCGGTCCGAAGGCGGTCCCCTGTGCGCCTTCGCTCTGGCCGGCGTTTCCTACGGATGTGCAGGCGGCCGGGGTGGTGCTGGTTGCCTCCCCGGCGGCGTTGACGGGTCCGCTGGACAGGAGCCAGGCACCGGGCTGGCCGGGGATGCTGTTGGCGTAGAGAGTGAAGGTGTCGCCGTCCGGGCCGGTCTGTGACGGTCCGGCGCCCCCTAGCGAGGTGACTGGGATGACCGTGCGGCTGGGCGGGGCGAGGTTGGGGCGGACCCACAGCGGCATGGCGACCTGGAGGGCGGCGAAGATGGCCAGGGTGACGGCCATGGCCGGGACGGTGCGCCGGATCAGGGCCCCGGCGGTGACGCCGAGGGCGAAGGCGAACGCGGCGTAGCCGAGCGGGGTGATGCCGTGGGTGGCGAAGTTCAGCTGGCTGAACCGGCTCTGGGCGACACCGGCGCCGGAGCCGTCGGCGACGGCCCGGCTGATCGGCACTGCCCACCAGGTCTGCATGAGGCTGAGCGCCTCGGTGACGGCCATGGCGGCCAGGCCGCCGACGGCGAGCTTGACGGCCAGCCACCGGGTCCGGGTGACGGACTGGTTCCAGGCCAGGGCGGCGGTCCCGGTCTCCATCTCGCGGGCGATCAGCGGCGCGCCCCAGAACAGGCCGATGACGGCGGGCGCCAGCAGGATGATCCCGGTGCTGAGCAGGAAAAGCACCCCATAGGGGCCGTGGGCCAGCGACGCGGTGAAGTAGGTGGCCGGGCTCAGGCAGCTGCTGCCACGGCAGCTGTCGAGCCCGTCGGCGGCGTATGCGCTGGCCAGGTGCGGTCCGGTGGCCGCGAGCAGGACCGTGAACGCGGCCACGGTCACGGCCGCGATGATGGCCTGGATGCGGAACTGAAGCATGCCGAGCCGGATCATGACACTACTCCCAGGTGCTGACGGCGGGCCGGCGTCTCATCGCCGGCCCGGCTCATGTAGGCCAGCACCAGGTCCTCCAGGCTGACCGGCCTCACGGCCCAGGCCGGGTCGAGGACCGGCCCGTCCGCGCGGACCAGCAGGCTGCTCTGCTTGTCGGTGTGGCTTTCGGTGATGACTTCCTGGCCCGCCGGCATGGTGCCGGGGTCGCGGCGCGGCCCGGACAAGCGGTGATGCGAGGCCAGCAGGTCGCTGACCTCCCCGGCGACCCGGACCCGGGAAGCGACGAGAACGACCACGTAGTCGCATACCCGCTCGAGGTCAGCGACCAGGTGGGAGGACAGCACGACACTGAGGCGCTGCGCGGCGACCGCCGCCATCAGGCCTTGCAGGAACTCCCGCCGGGCCAGCGGGTCGAGAGCGGCGACCGGCTCGTCGAGGATGAGCAGCTCGGGTCGCTTGGCCATCGCCAGGGTGAGGGAGAGCTGGGCCCGCTGCCCGCCGGACAGCGACCCGGCCCGCTGCCTGGGGTCCAGGGCGAGCTGGCTGATCCGCTGCCGTGCCAGCTCGTCGTCCCAGCCGGGGTTGAGCCAGGCGCCGAGGCGGAGGTGGTCGGCGACCGTCATCCGGGCGTAGGCGGGGGTGTCCTGGGCGACGAATCCGACCCGGGCCAGCTGCGTCGGCCCGGCCGCGGGGCGCTGGCCAAGGACGGTGATGGTGCCGCGGGTCGGCGTGAGCATCCCGGTGGCCAGGCGCAGCAGGGTGCTCTTGCCGGCGCCGTTGGGGCCGACGAGCCCGACCACGTGGCCTTCGGGGATGGCCAGCGTGCAGTCGCGCAGCGCCCAGGTCCGGCGGTAGGCCTTGCCCAGCCCGCTGGCCGCGAGGACGGCGTTGGATTGGCCTGGGCCTCCGGCCACGGCGTTCATGCGACCCCCTCGGCGAAGCAGTCGCGGAGGGCGGTGCGGTAGATCGCGTCGATGTCATCCGGGCCCAGGCCCGCCGCGCGGGCCGTGCGGAGCCAGCCGGCCAGCTCAGCCAGGAACCGGGCCTGCGTGGCTGGATCGGTCCCGGCCGGCAGCCGGATGACGAACGTGCCCAGGCCCGGGCGGGCGCGCACCAGGCCCTCGCGCTCCAGCTCACGGTAGGCCTTATGCACGGTGTTCGGGTTGATGGCCAGCTGGGCGACTACCTGCTGCGCGGTCGGCAGCCGGTCACCCGGCTCCAGCATGCCCATCCGCAGGGCCTGATGAACCTGCTGCACGAGCTGCAGGTAGGTGGCGACGCCCGACGTCTCGTCGAGCTGGAACTCGATCATCAGATCTCTCATTCCACTAAGTGCTTAGTGGAAGAGGAGAATAGCAGGCGGCCAGTGCCTGCGCAACAGCGGAAAAGTTCTCTGAAGAAATCCGGGAGGCGGTGTCGGATCGGGCGGTGGTGTTCGTAGCAGGGGTGAGGCTGCCCCCTACCCCCGAACGCGAGGCTGTTCCAGGATCAGTTCCGTGCGACGGGCCGGGTCCATCCGTAGGCCCGTTCCACCTTCGCGACGTGGACGGTGTACGCCTCGTACCAGCGGTCGCGGTGGACGGCCAGCCCGGCTACCAGGTACGGATCTGCACGCCGGAACCTGGTGCCATCACCTCAACGGGCGTCCTGCAGGTGCTCGTGCGCGATGGCCTGGACGTGATCGCCGACGCCGATACCGTCTTGGTCACCGGCACGGGCAACCGCCTGGCCGCCGATACGCGGGTGCTCGCGGCGCTGCGCGATGCGGCCGGGTCGGGCAAGCGGATCGCATCCATCTGCACCGGCGCATTCGTGCTGGCCCAGGCCGGGCTGCTCGACGGGCGGAGCGCCACCACCTACTGGCTGCACTCAGCGGAATTCCGGAACCGCTTCCCTTCCGTTGACCTGCGCCCGGACGTGCTGTTCGTCGAAGACGGCCGCTTTTTGACCTCGGCCGGGCTGGCCGCGGGCATCGACCTGTGCCTGCACATCGTCCGATCCGACTACGGCGCCGCCATAGCCAACTCCGTCGCCCGCCTTGCGGTCGTCGCACCCGTACGCCCCGGCGGGCAGGCACAGTTCATCGACTCCCCGTTGCCACCGGAAGACGGCAGCTCCCTGGCGCCAACCCGGGCCTGGGCTGCCGGCCGGCTACACGAGCCGCTCACACTCGGCGATCTCGCCGCGCACGCCCACACCAGCATCCGCACCCTCACCCGCCGCTTCCACGCCGAAACCGGCCTCAGCCCCCTGCAATGGCTGCTGCACCAGCGAGTCGACCGGGCACGAGAACTACTCGAAACAACCAGGCTGTCCGTAGCCGAGGTCGCCACCCGCACCGGCCTGGGCACACCCGACTCCCTACGGCAACACCTACGCAACAGGATCGGCCTGACACCCAGCGCCTACCGGGCCGCCTTCACCAGAACACCGCAACCCAAAACGGGCCGCACAACCTCCTAGCCAGTCAGCTCGTCCAACGTCACGTCGGCAACCGCCCTCTCCGGCGCACTGGCCGTCCTCAAGGGTATGATCGACTGTGATTGATCTTGAGCGAGCAGGGCGACGGTAGGGGACTGGCGCCCGTCTTGTACCGAGGCCGCGGAAGTAGCCCTCAGTAACCCAGTCGGCCGGGGGTTGACCGGCCTTCCGTGCGGCAGTAGCTTGCGGGAAAAGGGTTTCCTAACTGCGCCTGCGACGGGCGCCGCTGCTGGGGCTGCCTCTTCTGCGGGGACGTCTCGGAGGATGAAGGACTCAGACGTGAACAATAACCGTCATCGCTTGGCCGCTATCCTCACCACATTCGGTATCACGGCCGCGCCGTTGCCATCGCGGAGACGCACATCCGAACACAGTGGGCCAGCCTCGCGTTCGCGCAGGCGGCCGGTGCCCGCGGCGGCCGCCGTGTGCCTGGCGGTTGTCGCGAGCCTGGTGCTCGCCAGCAGCCCCGCGCAGGCGAGCCACCCGGCAGCCCAACCCGCTGGCCAGGCAGCCCAACGCGCTGCCCAGACAGGTCAAGCCGCGGCCCAGGCCGCCCGGCCCGCGGCCCAGGCCAGTCAGCCGGCGGGCAACAACCCCGGTGATCCCACGTTCACCGGCTCTGCCCAGCCCGTGCCGGCCCCGCCGGCCAGCTTCGACCCGAGCAGGAGCACACTGCAGGCCATCTACAACGCCGACATCGCGGCGGGCGGCAAGTCCTACTGGTTCGACCGGATTCTCGCCGTGCCGTACCTGCCCGCCGCGGAAGACACGACCAACTCGGACTCGGTGCTGATGACCCGCGGCCGCGCGCTGTACATGTACACACAGGACCCGAGCGTGCTCGGCTTCGCCGCCGGCGGCTTCGGCGCAAACGGGGGCGGGTGGGCGTACCGGCAGCCTCCCAGCGCCGGCACGCCGCAGGACCTGTACACGGTCGGTGTCTCCGGCGCGGCCCTCACCGAGGACACCTCTCAGCGCTGGCAGTACCCCAGCTACTTCTCCGGTGTCTTCACCAGGCCGGGCCTGTCCGTTGCGGAGAAGAAGTTCATCACCTACAACGACGTCGCGGTCACCGACCTGACCCTCACCAACACCGGCGGCTCGCCGGAGACGGACACGCTGACGGCAGCCTCGCCGATCGCCACCGCACCGTCCGCTGACGGGACCGAACTCACCGGCAAGGTCACGCTGCGATACGGACTTTCCACCGTCTACCCGCGGATGAGCGGCGACGGGTTCACGGTCAGCGGCACGAGCCTGACCCGGACCGTCACGGTCAACCCGGGGGCGTCGGTCAGCCTCAAGGTGCAGCTCGGCGCGATCGCCAGCGAGCTGCCCGGCTCGGCCGCCGATTACCAGCGCTACCGGAACTACGACCCGCAAAAAGCCTGGCTCACCCAGATGCGCGAATACAACAAGTTCTGGGTTGACAATGTCCCGTACATCGATCTTCCCGACAAGAACGTCGAGAAGATCTTCTACTACCGCTACTGGGAGAACCGATTCAACTCCTTCGACGGGAACATTCCCGGAAACGACTACCAGTTCCCGGTCGACCTGGAGGGCGCGCTCGGATACAACAACCAGATCTCGCTAACGGTGCCGATGCGCCTGCAGGACCTGCAATGGTGGCGCGATCCCGAATACTCCTATGGTCCCGTGCTGTCCCAGGGCGAGGAATCCGGCTGCCAGGCATTCCATGACAACCCGGGCAACACCGGGAACTGGAACAACACCTACGAGCAGTGGACCGGTACGCAGGCCTGGCAGGACTACCTCATACACGGCGGCCCGCTGTCGGTGGTGCGCCAGCTCGCCAAGTATGCCGAGTGTGACGTCGAGGGAACGCTGGCCAAGTTCGACACCAACCACGACAACCTCATCGAGTACTCCTCGGGCACCCTGCCAGGAAACGACGCCGACTCGGTCGCGTTCAAGTACTACGGAACCCGGCCGCAGGACCGCACCGAAAGCTCGTACATGTACGCCGAGGCCAGCACCGCCGCCGCCGAGTACACGATGCTCGGTGACACCGCCAAGGCGGCGCAGATGAACACCATCGCGGACAACATCCGCAGCGCGATCCTGACCGACCTGTGGGCCAGCGGGCCGGTGACCAACTCCGACCCGGTCGGCGGGAAGGCGACCGGCCCGCGGGTGGCCGGCAAGATCGGCAACGCGGTGCCGCTGGACGGCGCCGGCGACTACGTCAACCTGCCGGCGAACATCGGGAGCGGGCTATCCGACTTCACCGTCTCAGCCTGGGTGAAGCCGGCCGCCGACACGACCTGGTCCCGTGTGTTCGACTTCGGCACCGGGACCGGGAACTACACGTTCCTGACCGTCAACGCGGGCAGCGGACCGCGGTTTGCGATCACGACCAGCGGACCGGGCGGCGAGCAGCAGCTCTCGTCGGCCACGCAGCTGCCGCTGAACACCTGGTCGCACCTGGCGGTGACGCTGTCCGGAACCACCGGGACGCTGTACGTCAACGGGACCCCGGTAGCGACGAACAGCAACATGACCCTGCACCCATCCAGCCTGGGAAACACCAACCAGGACTGGATCGGCCGGTCGCAGTTCGGGGACCCGACCCTGAACGGGGCGGTGGATGACTTCGCGATCTACAGCCGGGCGCTGTCGGCCAGCGAGATCTCAGCGCTGGCGGGGGGGCAGGCGGCCGCCGGCGACGTGGCCGACTACAAGTTCGACGAGGCTTCCGGCGCCGCCGCGCTGGACACCACCGGCCACAGCGGCGACGCCACCATCGTCTCGCCCGTGAAGCCGACGATCACCTGCCCGGGCAACGTGTTCCTGCAGAAGGACCTGACGACCGGCAACCTGGTCTGCTGGAAGGACCAGCAGAACTTCACCCCCTACATCGACGGCGTCCCGCCGGACACCGCCCAGTACACGCAGGGCCTGCGCTACTACGGCGACTCCAGCGAGTTCCCGATCATGCCGACATACACGGCCGACCAGGCCGACCAGGCCGCGGACGTGGCCTGCGCGGCGTGCAACCAGGGCACCAACAACTTCTCGAACATCAACGCGACGCTGCAGGCGCGGCTGTACTCCAAGGCGCTGCGGGACTACCCGTCGCCGTACATCACGCCGACCATGTACCGGCAGCTCATCGAATGGCTGGCCTGGAACGAGGACATCAACGGCGACAACCGCTTCCCCGACAACAACGAGTTCTACTTCAACTGGGATCCGGCCACCAAGACGTTTGGCCGCTCGAGCATCAACGATGACACCCTCGGCTCGTTCAGCTGGATGATGTTCTCCGACATCGCCGGCCTGCAGCCGCGCGCGGACGACACGATCGAGCTATGGCCGGTCGACATGGGCTACGACCACTTCACGATCAACAACGTGAGCTACCACGGCAGCGACATCACGATC
>JAFARZ010000307.1 GCA_019245115.1 Streptosporangiaceae bacterium
CCGCGGTATGCGGCCGGCAGACGTAAGGATCAACGTCCTCGACCCGGGTGATGCGACGGTGCAGCGCCTTGCCGGCGATGAGCCTGCGGGCGATCTCGACCTCGGGAAGCTCCGGCATTCATTCGTTCTACACCGGCCTGGATCATCCGGATAACGCGGATAACAGGATGCGCGTCTGGCGACAGGTTTGCTACCAATGCGACATGACGGAAGTGCGTAGCCGGCTCGGATCTGGGAACCGTACGTGAGCGCGCCTGGCTCCGGCGACATCCGGAACCGCCTGCAGACGGCGCTGCGCGCGGCTATCAAGGCACGCGACACGGTTGCCGCTTCGGCGTTGCGGTCGGCGTTGGGCGCCATCGGCAATGCCCAAGCGGTTCCCCAGCATGCTGATGCAGGAACATCGACGCCAGCGCCGGGAGGTGATCAGCTCATCGCCGGTAGCGCCGGAGCTCTCGGAGCTGGCGAGGCTCCTCGTCGCGTCCTCAGCGAGGACGCGGTAGCTGAGATCGTCCAGGCAGAGGTCGCCCAGCGCCACACGGCGGCCAGCCAGTATGAGGCGGCCGGTCACGCCGGCCGGGCCAGCCGGCTCCGGCAGGAAGCCGATGTCATCTCCTCCGCTGCGGGCAGCACCGCGTTAGCGTCAGTCCAGGCCCCAGCTCGTCCAGCTGCCGAGTGGCTTGTCGGGCGTGAACGCCAGCAGGACCCGGCCCTCCGCGGCCAGGGCCTCCAGATGCTGGTTGTCATCCAGCACGGCCATCCCGTGCTTTTCCCGTATGGCGCGGAAGCGGGGCAGTTCGGCGGCGAGGTCCTCGCGGATCTCGGCCGTGGCCGGGACCAGTACGACCCGGAAGCCAGTGGGATCATCGACAAGGAGCTGGGCGCGCGGGTCACGCTGGAAGGTTGCGTACTTCACACGACTTCGCGTGGTTGAGACGTAGAAGCGCTCGCCGTCCCAGTAAAACCAGTTCGGGCTCAGGCGCGGGCGGCCGTCGGGACCAATCCCGGCGACGATGATGTTACGCGGCTCAGCGAGGAACGCCTCGATCTCGTCGGTGGACGCCATCCCCTTACGCTACCGGTTCGGCTGTTCCAGGCTCACGCCCGGTAGCCGCAGGCCACAGGCCATCCGGCCCGGATACTTCACAACACAGCTTGGATATTTCATAACACAAATAGGCATTTGTCCGCGTGCGGTCCGCCAAACGCGGCCAGTAAAGGGCCTCCGTAAGGATCGCGACATTATCCGCGAAACGTAAGCATTTCTGGATAACGCACGTTTGTGACATGTCGGCTATGCGCTCCTTGCGAAGATGCGCTGCTCCCCGGCGAGCTACGCGTATCATCGCATACCGGGCGCATAGGCCAGCCATTTCATGGAAGTTAGGGGCTCTCTGGAAGAAAAGGCGCCGGAAACCGGCGCCCTCTCTTCCACGAGGCTTTTTTCTTCCGCGTTTTCCACCACGACCGCTGTCTACGTAACGGTCATATCCAGCAAAACCGGCGTCCGTTCACGGCACACCGCGAACTCGGTTTAACTTTGAATGCTCACAATCGGCGGGTAACCCGTTACAACGGTAATTCCCACCGAAGCAAAACGGTACAGATGTTGAAATGTCCGACGCAAACGGTAGAGAGCGCGGGGCAGCGGGGGCGCGGGGCAGCGGGGGGGCGCGGGGCAGCGGGGCAGCGGGGGGCGCGGGCGGGGCTCAGAACAGGAACCACAGACCGTTCGTTGTAAACGGGTTTAAGAGCCTATGTAGCTCATAACGTGCTTGATGCGGGTGTAGTCCTCGAAGCCGTACAGGGACAGGTCCTTGCCGTAGCCGGAGTGCTTGAAGCCGCCGTGAGGCATCTCGGCGACGATCGGGATATGGGTGTTGATCCACACCGCGCCGAAGTCCAGGCGCTTGGCCATCCGCATGGCTCGCCCGTGATCGCGCGTCCACACGCTTGAGGCCAGGCCGTACTTGACGCCGTTCGCCCAGCGGACCGCCTCGTCCTCGTCGGTGAACCGCTGCACGGTGATGACCGGGCCGAAGATCTCGTCCTGGACCATCTCATCGTCCTGGCGCAGGCCGGACACCACGGTCGGTTCGAACAGGTAGCCACGCTCCCCCGCCCGGTGGCCGCCGGCGACGACCTCCGCGTGCGCGGGGACGCGCTCCAGGAAGCCGGAGACCCTGGCCAGCTGGTTCGGGTTGTTCAGCGGACCGTAGTCGGCGCCGGGCACATCCAGGCCGCCGGTGACCGTGTTGCGTGCCTGCTCGGCCAGCGCCGCCGTCAGGTCGGCCGCGATGCCGGGACCAGCCAGCACCCTGGTCGCCGCGGTGCAGTCCTGACCGGCGTTGAAGTAGGCGGCTCCCGCGATGCCTTCGGCGGTCGCGGCGACGTCAGCGTCGTCGAAGACGACGACCGGGGCCTTGCCGCCCAGTTCCAGGTGCACGCGCTTGAGGTCGTCAGCGGCCGACCTGGCCACCTCCATGCCGGCCCGCACCGAGCCGGTGATCGACACCATCGACGGGATCTTGTGCGAGACAAGTTCACGACCGGTGTCCCGGTCACCGCAGATCACGTTGAACACGCCCGGCGGCAGGAACTCGGCCGCGATCTCCGCCATCAGCAGCGTGGACGCCGGCGTAGTGTCGGACGGCTTGAGCACCACCGTGTTACCGGCCGCGATGGCGGGCGCGAACTTCCAGACCGCCATCATCATCGGGTAGTTCCACGGCGTCACCTGGGCGCACACGCCGATCGGCTCGCGCCGGATCATCGACGTATGGTCGCGCATGTACTCCCCGGCGCTGCGGCCTTCCAGCAGCCGGGCGGCGCCGGCGAAGAACCTGATCTGATCGACGGCCGGCGGTATCTCCTCGGACCGGGTCAGCTCAACCGGCTTACCGGTGTTGCGGCACTCGGCCTCGATCAGGTCATCGGCCCGCTTCTCGAAACTGTCGGCGATCCTGAGCAGGGCGAGGCCGCGCTCGGCCGGGGTGCTGTCCCGCCATCCCTCGAACGCGTTCGCCGCCGCCCGCACCGCGGCGTCCACGTCGTGGCGGCCGGAAACCGGCGCCTTGGCGTACGCCTCTCCCGTGCTCGGGTCGACCACATCGCTGGTGCGGCCCTCGCTGGTGTCGGTGTACTTGCCGTCGACGAAGTTCTGCAGGGACATCTGCGCCGTCCTCCCAGGTCTCTCCTCTACGACGAGCTTCGCAGAGACCAGCCGATCTTCACAAGCGATTCAGTTGCTATCTTTACATATGTCAACGAAATCAGTTGAATTTGAGTCTGGACGTGACACTATGTCAGGGGAAGGAGGCGATCCGTATGGCGCATAGCCCCAGGATGCTACCCAGTGCTGCCCGGGGTGACGACCCCCCCAGACCCCCCCGCACGGCAGCCGTCACGCCCGACGATATCTCCAAGCAGATCATCGAGCAGCTCCAGGAGGACGGCAGGCGCTCGTACGCCTCGATCGGCAAGGCCGTCGGGCTGTCCGAGGCCGCCGTCCGGCAGCGGGTGCAGCGGCTGCAGGACACCGGCGTGATGCAGATCGTCGCCGTCACCGATCCGCTCACCCTCGGTTTCCGCAGGCAGACCATGATCGGCATCAAGTGCGAGGGCGACCTCGAGCGGGTCGCCGAGCACCTGGCCGTGCTGGAGGAGATCGACTACGTGGTGATCACCGCGGGCTCCTTCGACCTGCTGATCGAAGTCGTCTGCGAGGACGACGACCACCTGCTGGAGATCCTGAGCCGGGTCCGCGCGGTGCCCAGCGTGACCAGCACGGAGACGTTCGTCTACCTCAAGCTCAAGAAACAAACCTACTCATGGGGAACCAGATGACAGCCGAGCAGACCCAGGCTCTGCCATTTCAGGAGGGCGCCAAGCGGAACATGTGGCTGCACTTCACCCGGATGTCGGCCTATTCCGACGCCGACGTCCCGGT
>JAFARZ010000073.1 GCA_019245115.1 Streptosporangiaceae bacterium
GGCCGTGCTGATGAGCAGGTGAAGATCCGCGGGTACCGGGTGGAGCCGGGGGAGATCGCTGCTGCGCTGGGTGCTGTGCCGGGTATCGGGGATGCGGTGGTGGTGCTGCGGGAGGACACGCCCGGTGACCGGCGGCTGGTCGCTTACCTGGTGGCTGCGGCGGGGGGTCAGCTTCCCGGCCCGTTCGAGCTTCGTGATGCGCTGGCCCGTACCCTGCCGGGATATATGGTGCCGGCTGCTTATGTGCCGCTGGCCCGGATCCCGCTGACCCCGAACGGCAAGCTGGACAAGGCCGCCCTCCCGGCCCCCGGCCCGGACGCCTACGCCCAGGCCGACTACGTCCCGCCCCGCAGCCGCACCGAGCACCTGCTGGCCGGCATCTGGTCGCGGATCCTCGGGGTGGAGCGCGTCGGGGTGTACGACCGGTTCTCCGACCTGGGCGGCCACTCGATCCTGATCATCCAGGTAATCAACGCGGCCAAGGAGGCAGGAGTACCGCTCTCGCTGTGGATGCTGTACCGGCACGAAACCGTCGCGGAGGTGGCTGAGCTGATCGACGCGGAGGCGGACGCCGAGAGCACGGACGGGGCCGCCCACGCGGATCGCTCCCTGCGGCCAGTGTCCGCGCAGCAGCCGGCCGTTCTCCCGTCTCCATTGCCGGTCATGGCCGAACGGAACGTGCCAGGCGTGAGCGTCGCGGTGATCTCCGGCGGAGAGCTGACCGGCACCCTGTGCTACGGCGTGCTGGCCGCCGGCCAGCCGGCGCCGGTCACGGCCGGCACCCTTTTCCAGGCCGGATCGGCGAGCAAATACGTGACCGCGGTCGCGGCCCTGCGCCTGGTCCGCGACGGACGCCTCCACCTCGACGATGACATCCGCGGCCACCTCACCTCATGGCGGTACCCGGACCACGACGGCAGGCCGGTCACGATCACGCTCCGCCAGTTGCTCAGCCACACATCCGGGCTGGACCAGGTTCGGAAGCTGGGATTCGGACGCAACGAGCCGCTGCCGACCGTACCGGACCTGCTGCGCGGTCGCCCGCCCGCACCCCATCCAGCGCCGCAGCTGACCGCGGCACCTGGCAGCGCCTTCCACGTTGCGGACGTCAACTTCACCGTCATTCAGCAGCTGCTCACCGAGCTGACCGGCCAGGCTTTCCCCGAGCTCATGCGGGCGCTGGTATTTGACCCGCTGGGCATGACAGGCAGCAGCTTCGACCCGTCGTTCCCTGAAACCTCCGGCCGGCCGGTCGCGCTAGGGCATGACCAGGACGGCAGCCCGGTGGAAGGCGGCTGGCAGGTTCGTCCAGACCTGGCCGCGGCGGGACTATGGATCACGGCGGCTGACCTGGCCAGGGTCACGCTGGACATCCGCCGAGCCTATTTCGGCGGCCCGGCGGTTCTGCTCGATCAGGATCTGGCCAGGCAGATGCTCACCGTCGGCTATCCGGGCAGCTTTTACGGTCTCGGCTCGATCGTCGATGACACCAACGAGCTGGACACGGGCTTCGGCCACGGCGGCGAAGTCGCCGGTTACCGCGCCATGGCGATCAGCCGGCTGCACAGCGGCTTCGGCGTGGTCGTGCTGACGAACGGCGAGGGCGGCAAAGACGTCATCGCCTTGCTCGCCGCCCACATCGGCCACCCGTAAGCATGACGCTAGGACGACGAAAGGATGCCCATGACGCGGCAGGTACGACACCTGATCTCGATCAGCGACCTGACCGACCGGGATTGCCGGTACATCCTCGACCAGGCTGTCCGGTTCGCCGACAGACGTGCTGATAGCAGGCCCATGCTGGACGGGCTAGTCGCCGGCATCTACTTCCGCAAGACATCGACAAGGACGCGGGCGGCCTTCTCCGTCGGCGCGCTCAGGCTCGGAGCCAGGATCGTTACGTTCGGTCCCGACGACCTGCAGACCAATACCCGGGAGACCATCGATGACACCGCACGCGTGCTGTCGGGGATGCTCGACATCTTCGTGGCCCGTACGACCGGTAGCACCGAGGAACTCCGGGCGTTCTCGGCACCAGGCGAGATGCGCGTGATCAACGCCATGAGCGCGGTGGAGCATCCGACTCAGGCCCTCGCCGACCTCACCACGATGCTGCGCCGATTCGGCCGGCTTGATGGGCTCCGGGTGCTCTACGTCGGCGAGGGGAACAGCACCGCCGCAGCACTGGCGCTCGCGCTCACCAGGTTCTCTGGCGTTGAGCTCGAACTGCGCACTCCGGCAGGCTATGGCCTGGCTGAAGATGTCAGGACGCTGGCGGCAAAGCAGGCCGCGCTCAGCGGCAGCCTGCTGTCCGAGCGGCACGACATGACCGGTGGCGGAGAAGGCTTCGACGTCATTTACACGACCAGGTGGCAGACCACCGGGACCAGCAAGCCAGATCATGACTGGCGCGAGTTGTTCGCGCCGTTCCGGGTCAGCAGCGAGTTGTGGCGTGCCAGCCCGCAAGCCATCTTCATGCATGACCTTCCGGCCCATCGCGGACAGGAGGTGACGGCCGACGTGCTCGACGGCCCGGCCAGCATCGCCTTCGATCAGGCTCAGAACAAGCTCTACAGCGCCATGGCGGTGCTCACCTGGTGCAGCCTGCCACAACCAGCCGAGATGACACCCGCTGCCTATACCGCTACCGAGGCTGCGCAATGAGCGTCAAGGACAATCCGGCACCGCTGGCAGAGACGCCGGAATCCCGGCCACTGCGCCGCAACCGGGAGTTCCAGTTGCTGTGGTCCGGCGCCGGCGTTTCTTACCTGGGCTCGAGGGTCAGCGCCATCGCCTACTCGCTGCTGATCATCTGGACAACGGGGTCCGCGACCCAAGCCGGCCTGGTAACTACCGCGGCGCTGCTGCCTAGCCTGGTGGTGCAGCTCCCGGCCGGACTGCTTGTGGACCGCTGGGACCGCCGGAAGACGATGATGTGCTGCGATGCCGGCCGGCTCCTGCTGGTAGGCAGCGTCGGCCTGGCGGTCGCGTTCCACCACATCTGGCTGCCGCAGTTGCTTGCTGTCGCGTTCTGTGAGAACAGCCTGATGGTCTTCTACCGGCTGGCCGAGCGTGCCACCGTGGCCAAGGTGGTGCCCAGCGGGCAGCTGGGCACGGCGATGGCGCGTAACGAGGCCCGCGGCCAGGCATCCGGACTGATCGGCCAGCCGGTTGGCACGTTCCTGTTCGCGGCGGTCAGGTGGCTCCCGTTCGGGGTCACCGCAATCGCACACCTGGCATCGATGATCACCTTGCTGTTCATCCGCAAGGACCTGCGGGTGTCCGAACAGGATCAGACGCAGCGGATCTGGCAGCGGCTCACCGAGGGATTCTCCTGGGTGTGGCACCAGAAGTACCTGCGCCGTGCGCTGGGGCTGATCGCCGGCAGCAATATTCTCTTCCAGATACTCACCCTTGCCGTGATCGTCATCATCCGACATGAAGGCCGCTCGCCCGCCACGGTCGGTTTTATCGTCGCCGCGAACGGAACCGGCGGACTGGCCGGTGCGCTGACCAGCGGCATGTGGATGCGCTACCTGAGCATCAGGCGGATCATCATGACGATCAACGTGATGTGGGCCGTGCTGATGCCACTGATCGCTTTCGTCCGGAACCCGGCCGAGCTGGCCGCGATTTACTTCTGCATGATCTATGCCGCCGGGGTGGGTAATGTGGCGGGCCTCACCTACCAATTGAAGATCACCCCCGATGGCATGCAGGGCAGGGCAGGGAGTGTCGCCAGCCTGCTCGCCTCCGGCACCAACTCGATCGGCGCGCTCGCAGCCGGTTTCATGCTGGCCGCATGGGGTGCCAAGACGACCGTGCTGCTGGTCGGAGCTGCGATGCTCACCCTGGCGCTGCTCGCGGTGCTCGGCTTCGCCGGGCCGAAGGCGAAGCGGCTGGAGGCGGCGCTGGGTGCCGGGGTTGTCCGCAGTGAGTCCTCACGCCGCCGCCGCAGTAAGGCCAACGACGTGGTGCGCGATTAGGGGCGGGGCCTGCGGTCTGGTCGTACATGCGGCCGGGCCGGAACGCGCCTGCCCATGGTGCGGCCCTTCTCATCGGTAGACCGGTGCCGGCGAGTTCCTCGATCAGCTTGCCCAGCGTGCGGCGGCAGATCTCACGCGTAGCGCACCGCAATGCTGCCGCCGTCAGTCGACAAATCGAGGACACGCCTGGCGTCGGCATAATGCGGGATCCCGACCGCCTGCGAGCCGCCTCCCGAGCTTGTCAGCACCTGATAACCGGCCGCGTCGGTACCCGCATGGGGTACCGCGATATTAATGTCGCCGCCATCAGTGCTGGCGCTGACCTGGCTCGGCGCGGCGGCGAAGCCCAGGCTGATGTTCCCGCCCTGGGAACGGATCGTGGCCTGGGCAGAACCCAGGAGGGTCCCAGTTACGTCTCCGCCGCCGGTGGTGACCGTGAGCGCACCCTGCGTCCCGCCTATCTGGACGGTGCCTCCGCCACTTTCAACGGTGACCGGACCCTGGGAAGCGCCAACACCGACGTTGCCGCCCCCGGTCACCAGCTGCTGGCCGCCGTCGATATGCCAGGTGGTGATCGAACCGCCCTGAGTCGCCGCGGTCACGCTGACCGCGCGCGGCAGACGCACGGTATAGCGCGTGTCGCAGTGCGGCTGATCGGGGCATCGGCCGCTAAGTTCCAGAGTCCGCCCGTTCCACCGCTGTGTGATGGACGGCCTGACACTGGTCCAGGTCAGCTCCCCATCCACAGTGACCTTGTCGTCTGAGCCGCCAAGGACAGTAACCTCTCCGCCGTCTATGTTGACGACGAGCCGGTCGATCGGCTGCTGGTAGATGTGCTGCTCCGTGTCATGGTGCTCGGCATCAGCGCCGTGCAGTGCCTGTTCAGCGGCACATCCGACCGATCCCACCGCGAGCATTACGGTAGCGATCCCGGTCCCTAGCCTGCCGACCCGGTATTGCCACGAATCGTTTCGGTTGCTGATCATTTCAGCGCCTTTCGTCTCCTGGTGGCCGAACGCGCTAGCGCAAGCCGCATCCGCTCCGTCCTGCATCTCTTATACGCGTGGCCAGAATAAGGGAGCTGTCAGGCGGATAACATGGTGTTGAATGCCATGTCCGGCTGGTCCTAGCCATAGCGCCGACCTGTACTCAGTATCACCTGAGGAACGGAAGCCTGCACCAATGATTTTCCCGGCACGTTCTGAAAGCTTAGCGCACATGGTTACACGTATTGGACGATACTGCTTCCGCCACCATTGGCGCGTCCTGGCCGTCTGGCTCGTCGTTCTCGCCGCGGGCAGCTTCACCATCGGACCGGTATTCAAGACGCTAGTCGGCGATCCGCCGCTGAATGGCTCACAGGAGAGCCAGGCGCAGGAGGCGATCAACACCTACGGCAACCAGGGTGACGACGTGACAGCCCTGATCACCGGAATCGACGCCAATGCGTCGGCCACGCGAACCGCTATGGCCCGAGCGGCGGCCGGTATCAGTGGCATCTCAGGGATTATGAGCGTCACGTCGCCAAGGACGGCCGCTAACGGCCGCAGCGCGACGATAACATATATCACTGAGGCAAGCCTGGATGACGCACAGCAGAACACCGCCGAGAACACGGCCGATGACGTTCTCAGCAAACTAGGCAGCCAGCTACACGCCGCGAATGTTCTGTACGGCGGTGGTAACTCCGTCAACAATGACGCCAATAGCGCGGTAGAAAAAGACCTGAGCAGGGGCGAAGGCGTCTCGCTGCCGGTGAGCTTGATCGTCATGATCTTTATATTCGGCGGTCTAGCGGCCGCGGGCCTGCCCATTCTCGCGGCACTCGCGACCATAGCTGGCGCTTTCGGCGCATTGCTGGGATTCTCCAAGTTCCTGAACATGGGCCACGACGTCATCACGGTCACCACGCTGCTCGGTCTGGGTCTCTCGATCGACTACGGGCTGCTGTTGGTGGCCCGATACCGGGACGAACTCGCCGCGGGTCACGAACCCGCCGAGGCGGTGGAACGCACGTGGAGTACCGCAGGGCGGACTATCATGTTCAGCGGCCTGACCGTGGGGTGTGCGCTGACCGGCCTACTCGTGCTTCGCGCGCCCCGGTTGCAGGGCATGGGAGCGGCCGGTATGGCGGTCGCCATTGTCGCCTTCCTGGCCGCGCTGACCCTCACCGCGGCCCTGCTACGCTGGCTCGGTCGTTGGATCAAGCCTTCGAAGAAGGCGATGGCGCGGCTGGCCGCCAACGGCAGCCAGGCAGCGGGCCACGAGCGAGGCGTTTTCGCCCGGCTGGCCCGGGGCATCCAGCGCATTCCCCTGCTTGCCGCGATAAGCACGGCCGCCGTGCTCGCCGCCATCGCGTTGCCGCTTGCCCACGCGACAATCAAAGTCATCACCCTCGACGGCCTGCCGCAGAGCCTACAGTCGGTCCAGGTCGCCGATACGCTGGCCAGCCAGTACGGGGAGATCGTGCAGCCGTCGGTGGAGATCGTCGCTCGAACGGTGCCCGGCGCGCTCGACAACTGGGCGGCACGCTGGCGCAGCGATCCCGCGGTCGCCGCAGTGGAACCAGCCAGCCAACTAGGACCGGACGTGTCCAAGCTCGTACTCGCCGTCCGCGGCGATCCACAGGGGCCGCAAGCTCAGGCTCTGGTCAGGAAGATCCGGGCCGCCCCGTCTCCTTCGGGGACGCAGTCGTGGGTGGTAGGCGACGCGGCGACGCTCGTTGATTTGCAGGCCAGGATCCTCGCGAACCTGCCCTGGGCTATAGCGGTCACGGTCGGCGCGATCCTGGTGCTGATGTTTCTCATGACCGGCTCAGTGGTGATACCGCTGCAGGCCATCGTGATGAACCTTCTCTCGCTGGGCGCGACGTTCGGGCTGCTGGACGGCATCTTCCAGCATGGCTGGCTATCCGGCCCGCTGCGCACGACGACCGTTGGCGGCCTGGATCCCTATGTGATCACGATCGTGCTCGCCTTCGCGTTCGGGCTCTCCATGGACTACGAGGTATTCCTGCTAAGCCGGATCAAGGAAATGCGCGACGCCGGACACGATACGGCTACCGCGGTTCGCCTGGGCTTGCAGCGCAGCGGGCGGATCATCACCTCAGCCGCGCTGCTGATGCTGATCGTGTTCGCAGCCTTCGCCCTCGTCGCTAAGGTCGGTGAGGTCCAGGAAATCAGCCTGGGGCTGTTCCTGGCGGTCCTCATCGATGCCACGCTCGTCCGCTGCGTGCTGGTGCCGGCCACCATGACACTGCTGGGCCGGGCAGCCTGGTGGGCACCACGGCCGCTGCGCCGGCTCAATCAACGGTTCGCCCTGGCCGAGGCCCGTTCCGGTGTCACGGTCACGCCGCAGCTCGGTGGCGAGCGCGCGGGGGTGAGCTGACGGACGTGACGGCGGCGCCGGGGTCCAGGCGGCTATCGTGGCCGCCTGGACCCGCGGCGCTGAGCAGGTTCGCTCAGCCGATCCCCTCGGTGAGCAGCGCGGTGAGCTGCTCGGGTTGCGCCTCGAGGTAGAAATGGCCACCAGGAAACAGGTGGATGTCGAACGCGTCGGTCGTATAGTCGGCCCATCGGCGGAGATCGGCGGCGGTCGCGGTCAGGTCGCGATCCCCGGCGATGGCTGTGATTGGGCAGGCCAGCCGTTCGCCCTGCTGGTAACGGTAGGTATCGAGCATGCTGAGGTCCTTACGCAGCGTCGGCGCCAGCCAGCACCAGAGTTCGTCGGCGAGCATAGGGTCGTCGCCGCCGCGCAGACGCCGCACAAAGCCTTTCAGCTCTGCGTCAGTGAAAGCGGCGAAGTTACTGGAAACGCGGTCGCCGGGCGCCTTGGCGGCCGAGGCGAACAGCCTGGTCGGCGCGCCCGGCAAGTACCGCAGGCGCATCGCCACCTCAAAGGCGATGGTTGCCCCGAGGCTATGACCGAAGAAGGCCAGCCGGCGCCCGGCAAAGTCATTGACCACCGCACGCGCGATCTCATCCGTCATGGTTGGCAGGTCCCCGGTGAATGCCTCGCCGTAGCGGTCCTGGCGCCCTGGGTACTGCACCGCGGCCAGCCCGACGGACGGCGGTAGGAGGTCGGCCCAGCTGCGAAACCCGTTGGCCCCGCCGCCCGCATGCGGGAAACAGATCAGCAAGGTCCCGGCCTCAGGTCGTGGCGCGTATAGGCGGAACCAGGAGGACTCGCTGATGAGGCAGGATGGCAGCACGGTTCACCTCACTGATCCGCGCAGCGACGAAGTTGATGCCACCGCGTGCGCGGGCGCGACCCCGGCCGGCTCCGCCTCATCACGCCCCCGCCCTGGCATATATGCCTCCGCCATGGCCACGGCGATCTTCCGGGGACCGGTGAAAGGCTCACGGCCATGGGCAACCAGCATGTTGTCGATGACCAGCAGGTCCCCGCGCCGCCAGTTGAAGCGCCGCTTGGCGCCGAGGTAGCAGGCACGCAGGTGCGCGGCAACGTCGTCCGGTATTTCCCCGCCATCACCGTAGTAGGTGTTGGTCGGCAGGTCCTGCGCACCGAACAGCCCCAGCAGGCCCTCGCGCACCTCCGCGGCGAGCGTCGAGCTGTGGAAGAAGGTCGCGTGGTTGAACCACACCGGCTCGTCCGTGTCCGGATGGCGGTGGACGGCCTGCCGGATCGCTGTCGTCCGTAGCCCGTCGTTGTCACGCCACTCGAACCGGATGTCCCGCTCCCGGCACTGGCGTTCGACTTCGGCGCGCTCCTCGGTGTTGAACAACTGCCGCCAGCTCACTCCGAAGCGCTGGTGAAAATTCCGTACCACCATCCACCCGCGCGCGCGGAATTCGGCCAGGACAGAGGGGTCGATTGAGTCATGCACCTGCCGGACGTCCGCCAGTGGCGTGGCGCCGAGTGTCTCCGGTTCCTGTGCGCAATAGAAGTAAAGCAGCCGCGGCCAGGATGACTGGTAGGAGTTCTCGTTGTGCAGGAAGATCTCCTCATCAGGCGGGTAGTCGGTTGAGGTATATATATTTCCCTTTATCGAGGTACGCGGAGACGAGCGCTCAGAGTAAGTCAGCGGTTTACCTGACAACTCCTTAATGGCTCTTTCGAAACTGCCAATTGCGCTGGTCTTGGCGTCCAAGAATCCGCGGAACAGCAACGCACCCCGGTGAGTGAGTTCGTGACGCAGGCGGGCGCGCTCTTCCGCGATCAGCGCTGGCAGCTCGCAACGATCGTGTGTCGCATCGATTACGGCCGGCAGCATATCTGCCGCGTGCGGAGATTGGATCATAACTGCCTGTCTTTCCAGGGTAGAGATCCGGCCGTCGGCCGGAGCACGGCGCCAGGTCAGCCTGACATTGCCACCAGCACGCGGCGCGGGCCGGTAAAGGGACGCCGTCCGTGTGCGACAAGGACGTTGTCGATGAGCAGCAGGTCGCCTGGCTGCCAGGGCACATCCACCGCCGCTGCCAGCCCGCGATCGCGTATCTGAAGGATGTGTTCCGCAGGGATGGAACTGCCGTCAGCGTAGGTCACTGACTGCGGCAGGTCTTCCTCTGGCATGATTGCGGTCAGGGCCACTGCTGCCTCGTCCCCGAGACCGACCGGATGCCATTGATCGGCCTGGTTGAACCATACCTCGGCGCCTGTCACCGGGTGCTTAAGGGTGGCCTGACGGACTTGCCGGATGCGTAGCGTGCCGTCGGAACGCCACTCCCATCTCGCGCCGGAATCACGCAGGAACTCCTCGACCGCACCGCGGTCTTCGGTCTCGAATGTCGCCTGCCAGCTTTTGCCAAGGCCCACGCCTCCGTGCAGGTTCTGCGTGTAGCACACCCCGCCGGCGAACGCGCTCCTCACCTTCTCGTCCAGGTCTTCCAGCCAGCGCGCGCCGTCAACGACGGGGGTGGCCCCGCCGGTCTCCGCCGCGGTCTCGCAGTAGAACGCGAGCCGGGAGGGCCACTGGTGGGAGTACGACATCTCGTTGTGCATCGATATCGTGAACTCGGGTGGATATTCCGTGGAGGTGTAGACATTATTGCCGACTTTTGTCCTCGGCGAATTCCCGTGCACATACGCAAGCCGTCCGGGCAGCATCAGATCGAGGATATCGTCCAGCTCGGACCGGGTGACCCGGAAGCCACGGAACACAAGTGCCCGCTCGCCAACCAGTAGTCCGGAAAGATCGTCGCCACGGCCGTGCAGGTATTCGAGCAGACCCTGAGCATTGTCAGGGGCGGCCACATCGCCGGGTCGTATTTCAAACGGTGCCCAGTCGCGGGATCTGTCCATGGAGCTGTTCCTTTCGTCAGCCCAGCACAATACGGCGCATGTTTGATTCTAGCTGTCATTCTTATATATTTGCTATATTGGTCATCACGTTTGCCATTTCAATGGCCTAAATACATCTGTGATACGAGGGTGGCGCTGCAGGAAAATCACCTCTTATAGAAGACGTATAGCTGGAAGCAGCACGATCGGGGAGCAGCAGTCCCCCTGGTTCGGCGGGAAGGCGCTAAGAGGAAGGAGCGCGGCATTATGGACGTTACGGCCGCGACGGACGATCAACAGACGGCGACCGCCCCGCATGCGCTGGTCAGTCCCGGTGCCATTGGGGCGGTGCTGGTCAGCCAGAACCATGTGACGGCGACCGTCCGGCTCATTGACGACGATCCGGCGTTCAGCGGACCCCTCTCCGGATGCTCGCTGCTACCCGGGGGATACCTGATTGAGTTCACGCGGCAGGCAGTGCAGGAAGCGTTCTGTAGTGATCGACCCGCTACCTTGGCGGAGGTCGAGTCATGCCGGTTCAGGAGGCCGGTCCTACCTGGCGAGACTGTCTCTATCGACGTGTCGGCTCATGCTCACGGCAACGACATCCGATGCCGGGCCCAGGTGTCGGTCAGCGGGGCACTGGTCGCGACCATGCGGCTACGCTGCCAGTGCGGGGCACCGTCATGACCAGTATCGACGGGGTGGATCCGGCCGCGGCCGACTTCGACGGCGTCAGGCAGGTCTTCCATGAGCAGCCGCAGAACTTGCTCATCGACCGGGTCAGCGAGATCGAGGCCGGCGTGCGGCTGACGGCACACAAAGCGGTCACTGGCGACATGCCCTACCCCTATCCAGGCTGGCTCCTGCTGGAGTCCTGGACCCAGGCTGCGGCGATCCTCGCGCTGTGGAGGAGCCCCGGCGTGTCGGAGCCAGGACCGAGGATAGCCCTGCCAGGCGCGGTATATGACGTGCGGTTCGGGGTCCCCCTCTATCCCGGTGATATGGTCGAGCACCGAGTCACCCTGCTGCGGGTCCGTGCCGAGGCCGTCTTCCTGACCGGGGAAGCCCGGACCGGCGGGTCCGTCGCACTTTTGGTCGGCCGGTTGGTCGTGGCGCTACGCAGCGCCGACATTTTCCATACGGCCTGGTGGCCAGCAGGCAGGCGGCTGGAGGCCGGGGATAGGGCAGCGACAGCATGACAGCCGTGACCGGTACGGTCCGGCCGGTCGCCCTGGTGACGGGCGGTTCCCGCGGCATCGGCCAAGCGGTGGTCACTCGGCTGGCGCGCTCCGGTTACGATGTCGGTTTCTGCTTCCGTACCAGCCGTGAGGCAGCCGAGGTGACCGTGAAGGCAGCCCGGGCCGCGGGAGCCTGTGCAAAGGCATGGCAGGTCGACGTGGCCGATATGTCGGCCGTCCAGGCGTTCGCGTCCGCCGCCGAGGACGAGCTCGGGCCGGTCAGCGCTGTGGTCACGGCGGCCGGAATCATCCGGGACGGGCCGCTGGCGCTGATGGCCGATGAGGACTGGCAAGCCGTCGTGCGGACCAATCTCGACGGCACTTACAATGCGTGCCGAGCCGTCATCAGACGGATGATGCGACGCCGGCAGGGCTGTGTTGTCACCATCTCGTCTGTGGCCGGAGTAGCCGGAACTGCCATGCAGGCGAACTATGCCGCATCGAAGGCGGGCATCATCGGCTTTACCAAGGCGATGGCCAAGGAGGTCGGATCGTACGGCGTGCGGGCCAACGTGGTGGCCCCGGGCTTTATTCACACCGACATGACCGGCGCCCTGTCGGCGCAGTTCCGCAGCGAGATGACGGGGCGGATTGCCCTTGGCAGGTTCGGTTCCGCCGGGGAGGTCTCGGACGTGGTCGCCTTCCTGGTCTCCGAAGAGGCGGCATATATCACCGGCCAGGTCATTCAGGTTGACGGCGGCATCGCGCTCTGATTCGCGCTATTGCGTTCGCCGCCGTCAAGGAATCTCAGCACCGCCAGCACCCGCCGGTGGTCGCTTCCGGCCAAGTCGAGGTCAAGCTTGGTGAAGATGCTGTTCACATGCTTCGCGACTGCGCTTTCGCTGACAAACAGGGCAGCTGCGATGCCCGAGTTTGATCTGCCCTCCGCCATCAGGGCCAGCACCTCGCGCTCGCGGCGGCTCAACAGTTCCAGCGGGTCGCTCCGGTGGCGCGCCAGGAGCTGGGACACGACCTCCGGATCTAGTGCTGTACCGCCGCTCGCCACCCTGCGCAAGGTGGCGAGAAACGCGGGGACGTCTGCGACCCGGTCCTTGAGCAGGTATCCCAGCCGTGACGTGTCGTTGGCAAGCAGCTTGATTGCGTAGCGTTCCTCAACGTACTGCGACAAGATGATGATCGCCAGCTGAGGCCACTTCTGGCGGAGTGCGAGTGCCGCCCGGATGCCTTCGTTGCTGTGCGTGGGCGGCATCCGGACATCGATCAGTGCCAGGTCTGGCCGAGCCTCCTCGACCGCGCGGACCAGGTCATCGGCATCTGCCACCGCCGCCACGACTTCGATGCCGTCACGGGCGAGCAGCTGCACGAGCCCCTCGCGCAGCAAGACTGAATCTTCAGCGATCACCACTCGCATGACAGTTCCGCCGTGATGAGCGTTGGCCCGCCGCGCGGGCTGTCGATGGAAAAAGTGCCGTCCAGCGAGCTGACCCGCTGCCTGAGCCCGTGCAAGCCGGAGCCGCCGCCCTCGTCGGCGCCACCGCATCCGTCGTCACTGACCAGCAGCCGGATGCGGTGGCCCGCGCTGTCGTTCAGGTGATCGACCCGGATCGTCGCACAGGTTGCGCGAGCATGCTTCGCACAGTTGGTCAGAGCCTCCGATACGGCGAAGTACATAACTGACTCTACGTTGCGAGGCGGCCGGTGCGGGAGATCGACGCTGACCGATACCGGAACGGGAGACTTCGCCGCGATGCCGGAAAGTGCAGCGTCGAGCCCCAGCTCATCAAGCACAGCGGGGTGCAGGCCGCGAATGAAATCGCGAAGCTCGGAGAGTGCTTGGATGGCCTCGTCGTGGGCATGGGCGATCGCGGCGCGCACCGGCTCTGGTGTGTCGGAGGCGGTGGCAGTTCGTGCCACTCCCAGGTTAATTGCCAGCGACACCAGCCGCTGCTGCGCGCCATCGTGCAGATCTCGTTCGATCCGGCGCCGTTCAGCGTCCGCGGCATCCACAATGCCCGCACGGCTTTCGGTAAGCGTCTGCACCTCGTGACGGAGGCGGGACATCCGTCCCCAGTGGTCCGGTTCCAGCAGCGCGCGTGCGGCGGCGACGTCCGCTCGTACCAGGCCGGTGGCCGCCCACGGCGCGGCGAAGATCGCCGCGATGCCAAGAGGGACGAGGTTCGCGACGAGGGAAACCGGCAAGCTGGAGTGAAATCCAGTCTTCAGAACCATCGTCGCCAGGAATGCCCCGCCAAGCCATAGGCCGAGCACGACCGCGGCCGCAGCCGGGCCGAAAATGCCTGAGATCAGGTGATAGGCGAATTGCCGCTGAGTACTTTCCGCTCGCACCTCGGCGGCCAACTGCTCGTCCTCATAGGGGCCACGGAGCCAGGCCGGCTGCGGGGTCAGCCTGACACCGGTCAGCGCGGCAAACCTGGACCGCTGCAGGGTTGTGAACCAGCTATTGGAGGTCAGCAGAGCGGTCACCAAGGGCGCGCCCACGTTGCCGGTTATCGCTGCGACGCCAGTCGGGATCAGCAGCAGTATGGTCACAACCAGTGACATGATGCCAAGTGGGATGCCGACGACCAGATGCAGCGTGGCGCGCCACGCCCTGGCTGTGCAAGGGGCGCGGCACGCTTCCCAGAGAATTCCCCACCGCGAGCGCCGCGTCGCACCGACGGCTGTACTCATGCGATCAGAATAGCTAGCCGTCCTGCGCGGAAACCATACAGCTAGCTACAGGTTGTTCGGCTAGCCGCCTTGATCGCGGCCGGGTCTGCAGAGTGCTCGCCGTGACGACGACGATGGTCCCAACAAACAAAGCGGCCAGGGCTTAGCTTCAATGAGTCAGGCTCCACGGGCCTGGTTACCGCCTGCGCTGGTGCCTGTTTTTGATCTCCGTGTCCGTTTGCCTTTTGCGGGCCGGCGGGCGCTGCTGCCCGGCGTGCCCGGGTCCGCACCGGCTCCGACCGCGCCGGGCTTGTTCTCCTTCCGTGCCGTTGGGGTAGTTGGCGCTGGTCAGCTGGGTGCGGGCAGGCGGCACATCCGCTGCCAGCAGGTGAGGAACGCGTCTTTCCAGGGCCAGTCCGGGCTGATCTTGAGGATCCGTTTGCGGGCGTGGCGGACCAGGCGTGCGGGGATGTGCCAGATACGGTAGCTGAGCGTGGCCGGCTCGGCGTCCCGCAGGCCGGGCTGGTCGTGGAAGCCGAGGAGGCGGGCCCAGGCGGTGAGGTCGGCGGCGATGTTCGCGGCGCGGACCCAGCCCTTGTTGACCTGCCAGGTTTTCGAGGGCAGGTTGCGCAGGCCCATGGCCTTGGCGGGTCTCGACGCCGCTGGTCTCGACGGTGGCGTGGTCGCGGTGAAGCACATCGATGTACTGCGGGTGGTGGCTGCCCGGGACGCCGGGTATCCCGCTGTCCGGAATGTTCGTGCAGGTGATGGAGTACTTCCAGCCTGTCTGCTTTTCGTAGTCCGTCAGGTTGCGCAGGTGCCGGCGGGACGGCTTGACTCGGCGGGCGATCCACCGTAACCCGTCCGGCCAGTTCCCGGCCCTGGCTAGTATCCCGAGCCTGAAATTTGGTGGTTAAGTCTGTAGCCTGGATGGCATGTCGCAGACTGCTGCACCTTTAGTGCTGAGTGCTGAGGATCGGGCTGAGCTTGTCCGCTGGTTGCGGGGCGGGTTGCCGTGGCTGGCGGAGCGGGCGCGGATCGTGCTGGCGTGCGCGGAGCCGGGGTCGGGGGTGGCGCGGGTGGCCGCGGAGCTGGGGTCG
>JAFARZ010000444.1 GCA_019245115.1 Streptosporangiaceae bacterium
GCCGCCCCGCTCACCGAAAAGGAGGCCATCTCCAACGCCGCGGTGCTGATGTTCGGCGGCATCGAGACCACCGAAGGCATGATCTCCAACGTCATGCTGCATCTGCTGGCCAATCCGGCGGCGCTCACCCTGGTCCGGTCAGATCCCGGCCTCGTGCCCGCCGCGATCGAGGAATCGCTGCGCCTCGAACCCGCCGCGGCGGTCGTGGACCGGTACGCGACCGCGGACTCCGAGCTAGGCGGCGTCCAGATCAAGGCGGGCGACCAGGTGAAGGTCTCGATCAGCGGCGCGAACCGGGATCCGGCCGTCTTCGCCGATCCGGACGAGTTCGACATCCGCCGGCCGAACGCCGCGCGGCACCTGGCCTTCGCCCATGGCCCGCATTTCTGCCTGGGCGCGCACCTGGCCCGGCTGGAGACAAGGGCTGCCACCGAAGCGCTCCTGGCCGGGCTCCCCGGGCTGCGCCTGGACCCCGGTCATCCCGCTACGCCGCGTGGCCTGGTCTTCCGCAAGCCGCCGGACCTCCGCGTCCGGTGGGGTCCCCGCTAGCCGCCGGCTAGCCCCCGAGCCACCCGGCCCTAACCCACGGCTACCCGGCGGTCAGCGCGACGCTGGCCTCCGCCGTGTACACCAGGAACGTCAGCGTCTCGACGAAGTACAGCCGCACGCTCGCGTCGTCATGCGACGTGTACCCGATCGACAGATCCTGGCCGAGCCGGAGTTCGTAATCACCGCCCCGGCTGGACAGCAGGAACGCGCCATCGATGGCCGGCGCCCAGATGATCTCGCCATCCACCACGCGGGCCAGGTGGTCCCGCACCGGATAACCGTGATCTGCGGTTTCGCTCACCGCGGTGTACGCGTCGGCGGACAGCACCAGGCAGAACGGGCCGCCGACTCCGGCCAGCCGCAGCGCGGATACCGCCTGGCTGATTACATTGGGGTAATTCCGGACCTCGCCGGGCAGCGCCAGGGAAGGATTCGACGAAGCCTGCCGCACCCCGGTGATTCCCGCGGCGGGATAGCCTTCGAATACCGCCCGGTCCTCCGCGAACGCCATCTTCTTCGCCGCGTCCTTCACCGGCTGCCAGTCCGAGTCCTGGGCGCCGCGCTCGACGTCATCTATATCCAGCCGGGACAGCGTGAACGGAACGCGGAATTCCACAACCTGCCGCGACGTGCGCAGCCGGGCGGCCACTCCGTCGGCTGGCGCCTGGATATCGGTCAGGTGGCCCGTACCGACGCTGGCCAGCGCCAGGCCTTCCGGTCCGCTCACGTCCACCACGCGCCGCGCGGCGATATGCGCCTCGAACGTCCGCCGGGCTTCCGCCTCAATGCCCGCCCACGCGTCGTCAGATATCGGCGCGAGCTCACGATGCAGGTTGTTCATAGCCGATCACTCCTTTTAAGGCTGCCGATGCCAAGCGAACCGCCGCCGCTTCCAGGGGAACCGCTGCCCGGCGGGCCGGGAAGGTCATCTAGGAAGTCAGCGGACGGGACGAAGAACAGCACGCCGGTCATCGCGGTGGAGAAGTCGAGTATCCGGTCGTAAGTACCCGGCGGGTCGCCGAGAAACATGTTGGCCAGCATCTGCTCGGTTACCGCGGGCGTGGCCGCGTAGCCGATGTAATAGGTGCCGAACTCACCCTCGCCAATGGTGCCGAATGGCATATTCGCACGAACGATCTGGCGTTCCTCGCCGTCCGGCCCGGTGATCGTGTTCAGGGCGACATGCGAATTGCCGGGCTTGACGTCATCGGGAAGCTCGATGTCGTCCAGCTTGGTCCGGCCGATCGCCTTTTCCTGCTCCTCGACCGGCATGGCGTTCCAGGAGTCGAGGTCGTGCACGTACTTCTGCACGATGACATAGCTGCCCCCGGCGAATCCGGCATCCTCGCCGCCGACCAGTGCGGCTGCTCCGGCGGCCCGGCCGACGGGATTCTCCGTGCCGTCGACGAACCCGAGCAGGTCGCGCTCGTCGAAGAACTTGAACCCGTGCACTTCGTCGACCACCGTGGCCGCGCCGGCGAGCCGGTTCACGACCTTGGTGGCGAACTCGAAGCACATGTCCATCCGGTCCGACCGGATGTGGCACAGCAGGTCGCCGGGCGTGGCGGGAGCCCGGTGACGAGGACCGGCCAGCGCGCGGAACGGGTGCAGTCCGGCCGGGCGGGGCCCGGAAAACAGGCGATCCCAGGCGTCCGAGCCGATGCCGGCCACGCAGGCATGGCCGCGCCCGGGCCCCGCGCGGAAGCCGACCGACCGCTCCAGCGCGGCCCAGTCGGCGAGCAGGTCCCGGCAGGCCGCTTCGCCACCCCGGTCGATGGTCAGCACCAGGAATATCGCGGCCGCGGTCAGCGGGGTCAGCACCGGTTGTGGTTCCGGTGGCGGCTCCCCCATCACAGCATCAACTCCCTTCCCTGACCAAATTATCCGGGGGGTACAGACCAACCCCCCGGGCCCCCCACCCGCGACGCTTCCCGCCGTTAGTGTCGCCCGGCCGGAAGGGCCGGAAGCCCTTCGCGGCCAGGCGACCCGCGAAGCTCGCTCCGCTCGCCGCGGGGGCGAACGCGAAGTTCGCTACCCCCCGGGATAATCTCGCGCACATGAGCATCGAGCCGCCTGTCGCCAGGCAAGTTCCCAGCAAGCGCACCCAGCACGGGGATACCGTTATCGACGAGTACGCCTGGCTCGCGGACAAGGACGATCCCGAGACGATCGCCTACCTGAAGGCGGAGAACGGCTACACCGACGCGCTGACCGAGCGCCTCGAGCCGTTGCGCGACGCTATTTTCGGCGAGATCAAGGCCCGCACCCAGGAATCGGACCTGTCGGTGCCGGTCCGCAAGGGCGGCTGGTGGCAGTACAGCCGTACCGTCGAAGGGCAGCAGTACCCGGTATTCTGCCGCCGGGCGGTCCGGGAGGGCGAGGTCATCCCGCCGATGGCGGCTGGCGGCCTGCCGCTGGACGGCGAGGAGGTGCTGCTCGATGGCAACGAACTCGCGGCCGGCGCGAGCTTCTTCTCGCTTGGCGCGTTCAGCCTGACCGCCGGCCAGCGGAAGCTGGCGTACTCGACCGACTTCTCCGGTGATGAGCGGTTCACCCTCCGCGTCAAGGATCTCAGCACCGGCGCGACGCTCTCCGACGAGATCCCCGGCACGTACTACGGCTGCGCCTGGTCAGCCGACGGCCAGTACTTGTTCTATGTCACGGTGGACGAGGCGTGGCGCCCGTTCCGCGTGTGGCGGCACCAGATAGGCACGCCGGCCAGCGCGGACGTGAAGGTATTCGAGGAATCCGACGAGCGGTTCTGGGTCACCGTCCGCCTGACCCGCAGCGAGCGTTACCTGGTCATCCGGACGGCCAGCGTGCTGACCAGCGAGGTCCTGCTGCTGGACGCCGCGACGCCGGCCGGCCGGTTCGTCACCGTCGCTCCCCGCAGGCAGGGCGTGGAGTACGAGGTGGACCACGCCGGCGACCGGCTGCTTATCCTGCACAACGACCAGGCGCCGGACTTCGAGCTGGCCACCGCGCCGGTCAGCGATCCCCGTGAGTGGACTCCGCTGATCCCCCATGAAGCGGGCACGCGCCTGCTGTCGGCGATGGCGTTCGCCGGCTTCATCGTCGTCTACTTCCGCCGCGACGGCCTCACGGGGCTGCGGATCCTTTCCGGGGGCCGCCCGGCCCACGAGCACGAGGTCGCCTTTCCCGAGCCGCTGTACACCGTGGGCCCCGGCTCCAACCCCGAGTTCGAGGCCACCAGGTTCCGGCTCAGCTACGCCTCCCTGGTCACCCCGGATTCGGTTTACGACTGCGACATGGCCACGGGCGACCTGACACTGCTCAAGCGCCAGCCGGTGCTCCCGGTGCCTGGCGAGCCGCCCTACGATCCGGGGAACTACGAGCAGCACCGCGAGTGGGCCACCGCGGACGACGGCACGCGGGTGCCCATCTCGCTGGTGTGCCGGCGCGGCACGCCCCGCGACGGGACAGCGCCGTGCCTGCTGTATGGCTACGGCAGCTACGAGATCTCCCGCGACCCGAACTTCTCCATCTCCCGGCTGTCCCTGCTCGATCGCGGTTTCGTCTACGCGCTCGCGCACGTCCGGGGCGGCGGTGAGATGGGCCGGGCCTGGTACCTCGATGGCAAACTGCTGCGCAAGAAGAACACGTTCACGGACTTCGTCGCCAGCGCCCGGCATCTCGTCCGGGAGAACTGGACCAGCAGCGGCCGTCTGGTCGCACGGGGCGGCTCGGCGGGCGGGCTGCTGATGGGCGCGGCGGTCAACCTGGCGCCTGAGGCTTTCGCCGGGATCGTGGCGCACGTGCCGTTCGTGGACGCGCTCAACACGATCCTGGATCCGTCGCTGCCGCTGACCGTCACCGAGTGGGAGGAGTGGGGCGACCCGCTGCATGACCCCGAGGTGTACGCGTACATGAAGTCCTACACACCGTACGAGAACATCGCGGCGACGCGCTATCCGCCGGTCTTCGCCCTCGGCGGCCTGAACGACACGCGGGTCAGCTACCACGAGCCGGCCAAGTGGATCGCCCGGCTGCGCGCCACCGCCAGCGGCGGCCCGTTCCTGCTCAAGACCGAGATGGAAGCCGGGCACGGCGGCCGGAGCGGCAGGTATGACGCGTGGCGGGAGGAAGCGCTGGTCCTCGCCTGGGTCGTGACCACGATCAGTGATCGAACTCAGTGATCGAACTCAGTGATCGAACAGGGCGCTGACCGACTCTCCGTTATGGATGCGCCGGATGGCTTCGGCCAGCGCGGGGGCGACCGACAGCACGTGCAGCTTGGGATGCTCCGCGGGCACCGGCACCGAGTTGGAGCACACGATCTCCGTCACGTCCTCGAACGCGGCCATCTTGTCCAGCGCCCCGTCGGCGAACAGCCCGTGCGTGCACGCCACGCTCACCGACCCGGTTCCCTGTTCACGCAGCCGGTCGAGGAGCTCGAACACCGTAGTTCCCCGCGCGATCTCATCGTCGAGCACGATCACGTCCCGCCCGGCCACGTCGCCGATGATGGCCGAGATGGAAACCCGGGAATCGCTGTGCCGCTCCTTGGCCCCGGCCGCCACCGGGACGCCCAGCCGCCGGGCGAACGCCGCGGCGCTCTTCGCGTTGCCCAGGTCCGGGGACACCACCACGCAGTTCGACAGGTCGCGCCCGCGGAAGTGGGCGGCCAGCTCGCGCAGCGCGTGCAGGTGGTCGACGGGCACCGAGAAGAATCCGTGCACCTGCGGTGAGTGCAGCGTCAGCGTGAGCACCCGGTTGACGCCGGCGGTGACCAGGAGGTCCGCGACGAGCCGGCCGCCGATGGAGATCCGCGCTTCGTCTTTCTTGTCCGACCTCGCGTACGCGAAGTGCGGCATGACCGCGGTCACCCGCGCGGCCGATGCTCCCCTGGCCGCGTCCGCCATCAGCAGCAGCTCGACCAGGTTCTCCTGTACCGGCGGGACCAGCGGCTGGATGAGGAACACATCCCGTTCCCGGCAGTTGGACTGGAGCTGCACCTCCAGGCAGTCATTGGCGAACCTGGTGATCCGCACGGGGCGCCTGGGTTCGGACAGGTACATGCAGATCTCGGTGGCCAGCGCCTGATGCGCGCTGCCGCTGAATACCGCGATCTCACGCACCAGCGGGTCCCGGCGGCTGGTGCGTGGTGTCCGGCTTGGCGGGGGGAAGGCCGAGCCGCTCCCTGATGTCCTGCTGGACCATGTCCGGGGCCGACCGCGCGTCCACGGTGATCACGTACTCCTTGCGCCGGAACAGGTCCAGCAAGGGGCCGGTCTTCTCATGATATTCCCGCAGCCGGACCGCCAGCGCCTCCTCGGTGTCGTCCTCCCTGGTCACCAGCTCTCCCCCGCACACGTCGCATTTACCGGGCTCCCTGGGGCTGTTGGCGAGCAGGTTGTAGTCCATGCCGCAGTTGGCGCACAGCCGCCGGTTCAGCACCCGCCGCCGCACCTCGCTGTCCGGCAGGTCCAGGTAAACCACTCCGTCAATGTCGTAGCTTTCCAGGAAGAATTCCGCCTGCCGGGCGTTACGCGGGAAACCGTCGATGATGAAACCGTAATTCCAGTCGTGCGCGGTGAGCCGGTCCCTGACCACCGATTCCACCAGGTCGTCGCTGACCAGTTCCCCCGCCGCCATCACCCGCCGGACCTGCGCGCCCATCTTGGTGTGGTTCTGGACGTTCCACCGGAAGATGTCACCGACGCTGATGTGGACCAGATCGAGGTCCCTGGCCAGCAGCTGGCTCTGCGTGCCCTTGCCGCTGCCCTGCACGCCCATGATTACGTATTTCCGCATGCCGATAACCCTGGCATACCTTTTACGCTCGCTCGCCTCCGGGCCGCTGTGAGGTGCCGCCTTCCCTCGTCGCTCGTTCCTCGCTCCTCAGTCCAGGCGACACCGCGGCCCCTTTGGCTCGCTCGCGGGTTCCGCGGCGATACGCTCATGACATGGAGTCAGCGTCACCCGAGCCCACCTGGCGGTTCCTGATAACGCCCCGGTGGATCGGGTGGCACCTGCTCATGGTGGTCTCGTTCGCCGGAATGCTGTGGCTGGGTGACTGGCAACTGCGTCGCGCCATGTCCGGCAACGGACTGAGCTGGGCTTACACGTTCGAGTGGCCGCTGTTCGCCGTTTTCGCAGTGGTGTTCTGGGCTAGGACGATCCGCGACGAGTTCCGGATCCGTCGCGGCGGTGAGGTCCGAGCACAGCCCGCCGACCTGGACCTGCCGATCGGCGTCGGCACGCCGTCGGCCATTGCGCAGGCCGGAGACGACGAGGATGACCCCGAGCTGCGCGCCTACAACGAGTACCTGGCCCGGCTGAACTCAGAAGTGAAGGGACACGGCAAGTGGCACGGCCTCAGATAGCCAGCGCCGATGTGACGCGCTACCGGGTGATGGCCTATGTAACCGGCGTGGTGCTGATGGTGCTGGTCTTCGTCGGGATCCCGCTTCAGGCCGCGGGGCACCCGGCCGTCGCCAACGATGTCGGCGTGGTGCATGGCATCTTGTACATCATCTACCTGATCACCGCCTATGTGCTGGCCAGGAAGCTGCGGCTCGCCGTCAGGCCGATGGTGATCCTGCTGCTGGCCGGGACGATCCCGGTCATGACGTTCATCGTCGAGCGGTGGGCCACCCGCAATTTCATCAACCCGGCGCTCCGCGACCAGCCAAGCACGACCCCCCACACCGTCCGGCAGTGAGCCAGCATTACTTCTCCCGCGATCCGCGGGCCCCGCACCGCCCGGGCCTGGTCCGGGTGATCCTGCCCGACGTGTACCTGGAGCTGGAGACCGATTCCGGGGTCTTCTCCGCCAGCCGGCTCGACCCCGGCACCCGGCTGCTGCTGGACGAGGCCCCGCCGCCACCGGACAGCGGTGACCTGCTGGATCTGGGCTGCGGTTACGGCCCGATCGCCTGCGTGCTGGCGGCCCGCTCCCCCGCCGCCACGGTGTGGGCCGTCGACGTGAACGAACGCGCCCTCGAGCTGTGCGCGCGCAACGCGGCCCGGGCGGGGCTGGGCAACGTGCGCTGCGTCACGCCCGATGACGGCCCCGCGCACGTCGGCGCCATCTGGTCCAACCCGCCGGTGCGCATCGGCAAGCAGGGCCTGCACGACTTGCTGCGCGACTGGCTCGGCCGCCTGCACGGCCGGGCCCACCTGGTGGTCGGCCGCAATCTCGGCGCGGATTCGCTGGCCCGCTGGCTGGCCGGGCAGGGCTGGCCCGCGACGCGCCTGGTATCCCGCGCCGGTTACCGTCTGCTAGAGATAACCACTGACCGGGGGGACGCCACATGACAGTGCCGTCTGCCGGCGGAAACCCTCACCGGCAACTGAATTCCACTGAGGTGAAGCGGCTCAACCGGGGGTGGCGGCGGGCCACCGGTGCCCGGCTCGCATTGCTGCTCGACTCGGTGGCCCAGCCGTTCAACGTCGGATCGATCGTGCGCTCGGCCGCCGCGTTCGGCGCCGGACGCCTGTGGCTTTGCGGCAACACCGCCGCGCTGAGCCACCCCTCGGTGGGCAAGACGGCGCTGGGCACTGACCGGTTCCTGGTCGCCGAGCAGGAGCCGAGTCCGGTGGCGGCGGCGAAGGCCGCCGCGGCCATGGGCCTGCGCGTGGTGGCGGTGGAACTGGCCGCGGGCGCGCTCCCGCTGCACGAGGCGCCGCTGGACGGGGATGTCTGCCTGGCGATCGGCAACGAGGATCACGGCTGTTCCGCCGCCTTGCTGGCCGTCGCCGACGCGGTCGCCTACATTCCCCAGCCGAGCCGGGTAGGCTCGCTCAACGTCGCGGTCGCCGCCGCCATCGCCATGGCCGAGGCCCGCCGCCGCGAGTGGGCGTTCTCCGACATACCGTTCGCCGGACACGGGGAGTTAACTTTGTGCACACGGACAGCCGGCATACTTGCGGCTGTGAATGTGACGGTCCCGTTCCTGGACTTCCCGCGACCGATAGCCTTCGCGCACCGCGGCGGCGCCGCACACGGCCCCGAGAACTCGATGACCGCGTTCGGGCACGCCGTCAAGCTCGGTTACTCCTACCTGGAGACCGACGCCCGGGCCACGTCCGACGGCAAGCTGATGGCTTTCCACGACCGGACCCTGGACCGGGTCACGGACGCGACCGGCCCGATCGGCGCGCGTAAGTATGCCGACCTCGCCTCGATCCGGGTGGCCGGCACCGAACCGATCCCGCTGATCGAGGAGCTGCTCGGCAACTGGCCGGATATCCGCTTCAACATAGATCTGAAGGACGAAGCGGGGATCAGCCTGCTGCCCGAGGTCCTGCGCCGCACCGGCGCGTGGGACCGGGTGTGCGTCACGTCGTTCTCCGGCGCCCGGCTGCGTACGTTCCGGGGCCTGGTGGACCGCCCGGTCTGCATGGCGGTGTCGCCGGCCTGCGTCGCGGCCATGCGCTGCACACTGCGCCTGGCCACGCCGGGCCGCTGCGCACAGGTGCCGGGCAGGATCACCACTTCCGGTTTCATCCGCCGCGCGCAGTCTCGCGGCCTGGCGGTTCACGTCTGGACCATCAACGACCGGGCGGAGATGGCGCGCCTGCTTGACCTGGGCGTGGACGGGATCATGACCGACGAGACCGAAGCGCTGCGGGATGTGCTCGCCGAGCGCGGCCAGTGGCCCACATCACCTCGGCCCTCTTCTGGGGGGAAGCCATCCCCCCAGACCCCCCTGGCACAGCCCGATCGATAACCAAGATCGTGCTTCGCAGTTTGCCAGCGGCCCGCGTGGGGAATCTTGTCCGGGTATTCAGCGTTGCTGCATAAGACCGCTGACCGCCTGGGAGGCAGCAAGCATGGCCGAACGCGCACTTCGCGGCACACGTCTCGGTGCGACGAGCTACGAAAACGACAGGAATACGGACCTGGCCCCCCGTCAGGACGTCGCCTTCGACTGCCCGAACGGGCATCACTTTACCGTGCCGTTCGCGGCCGAGGCGGAACTTCCTGCGACGTGGGAGTGCCGCGTTTGCGGTTCGACCGCTATCGCCGCCACGGGCGATTCTCCGTCACCCAAGAAGGCCAAGCCACCGCGCAGCCATTGGGACATGCTGATGGAGCGCCGTACCGTCGAGGACCTCGAGGCCGTGCTGGCCGAGCGCCTCGCGGTGATCAGGGAGCGCCGGCTGACCGGGCAGGCGCTGCTGACCGACGACGGGACCGCGGGCCGGCCCCATCGCAGGTCTGCTTAATTTTTTCTGGGTTGGTCTGTAGCCGCTCAGGGCCTTCCGGCCGGGTGATACCGCGGCGAGAACTGGCGGCGGGCCGGGGGGTCCGGGGGCGTTGGTTCATACCCCCCGGAAGATTCTGCGGAGCCAGCTCTTGGTGCCCCACTGGGCGACCCGCCAGAAGGCCTCGAGGATGATATTGCCGCTCATCTTGCTGGCGCCGTGTTCGCGTTCCACGAACGTGATGGGGATCTCCACGATCTTCAGCCCGGCCTGGCTGACGCGGATCGTCAGGTCGATCTGGAAGCTGTAGCCGGTGGACTCGACGTCGTTGAGGCTGATCGTGCGCAGGGTTTCGGCCCGGTAGGCACGGAAGCCGGCGGTGGCGTCCCGTACGCCCATGCCGAGCATGACCTGGATGTAGATGTTCGCGCAGCGGGACAGCGCCTCACGGGATCTGGGCCAGTTGACCACCTTGCCGCCGCGCACCCAGCGCGACCCGATCGCCAGGTCCGCGCCCGCCTGGTCATCGGTCCCCGGTGCTTTTTCATCGCTACGCAGTGCGCCGATCAGGCTGGGCAGGTGTTCCGGCTGATGGGAACCGTCGGCGTCCATCTCGATGATCACGTCGTAGTCGCGCTCCAGCGCCCACCCGAATCCCGCGATGTACGCCTTGCCCAAGCCGGCCTTTTCGGTCCGGTGCATCACCTGGACATGCGAATCGGCCTCGGCTAGTTCATCCGCGATCTTCCCGGTGCCATCGGGGCTGTTGTCGTCCACCACGAGCAGGTCCGCATGCGGAACCGCGGCCCTGACCCGGCCCGCGATGGATTCCAGGTTCTGCCGCTCGTTATACGTCGGCATAATGATCGCTATACGCTGTTGTGGCACTTATCCCTGCCTATCGCGGTCGGCTCCGGCCCCCGTGCGGTGCACGCAATAATATCCCCGCGCACGTGTCACGCTGACCTGACGACACGCTCCTTATAATCCATCCCCGGATCCCCTGGCCTAGGAGAAGGGCCCGGGCTTGACCTTCGTTCCGAAGCCCATCCCGTCGGCCACGGGCTTGGCCCTCGTTGTCTACTGGTTGCCCGGGCCCTCTCCAGGCCCAACCCCCCGTCCAGCCGGACAAGCGCAGCAAGTCGCGCCAGTACCACGCCTGGCACCACGGGGCGGCTGGATGCGCGCTCCCCGCCGTGACGTGGCTCGAGGATCTGACGGACCTGCTGGGTTCCGGCCAGCGAGCCCGGTGCTGGACTGCGCAGAAACTTACCGCTGATCCCGTCGATGTCAACCGCCGGGGGTGGTGGTGAGATCTTCATGACACCGCTACGCTACTTCGGGTTAGTTCAATACCACAGATAGTCACACAGGAGTCTCTGGTCGTGTTCAGGCGGGAACGATCCGGCGCGTTCGGCGTGACGGCAGCCATCGCGGCGAGCGCGGTGATCGTGGCCGCCACTGGCATCGCCGTCACCGCATCCAGGGCGATCGCGTACTCGCGTCCGGTGAGTACGCGCCCCCACCGGGCGGCCTACTCGACACTCCGCCTCCAGCAACTGCTGGCCCGGCTCGGTTATCTCCCGGTCAGCTGGAGAAGTGGCGCGTTCACCTGGCACAGCGGATACCCCCGTGCGCTGAACGGCTTCTGGCATCCCGGCCAGCCCAACCTGATCACGACCGGCGCGATCATGGCCTTCGAGTCCCAGCACGGCATGCGGCCGCACGGGAAGGCCAGCCCCGCGGTCTGGAAGGTGCTGCTGCGGGCCGCCGGCCAGCGGCAGATGAACACCGCTGGCTACACGTACGCGATCGCCAGCAAGATGACCCCCGAGACGCTGACGATCTGGCACAACGGCCGTGAGGTGCTCCGCAGCTACGCCAACACCGGCATCCCGGTCGCCCCCACCGCCAACGGCACCTTCCCCGTGTACCTGCGCTACTACTTCCAGGTCATGCGCGGCGCCAACCCGGACGGCTCCCGCTACGCCGACCCCGTGTACTACGTCTCGTACTTCCACCGCGGCGAAGCCGTGCACTACTTCTCCCGCGGCGGCTACGGCTGGCCCCAGAGCCTGGGCTGCATAGAACTCCCCTGGTCAGCCGCCGCCAAGGCCTGGCCCTACCTCAGCTACGGCAGCCTGGTGACGGTCAAGCCCGCCTGACGGGCCGCTTGCCCGCCGGGCGCAGAACAAGGTCAGCGCCAGGCCGGCGATGACGGGCGCCCACCAGCCCCAGGGGTCTCGCCACGGTGCCTGGGCGACGAACGTGACGACCGCTGCGGCGATGCCGGTCGGGATGAGCCGCGACCAGCTTCCCGCCGCCGCGACGAGCGCCACGGCCAGGGCCGGCCACACGTAGTACGCCACCATCACCGCCTCGAACACGCAGCGTACGGCGAGCGCCACGGCGACCCACCACAGCAGGTCGCTCAGCTCGCCAGGCTCACGGCGACGTTGGTACCAGTATGCGACGCCGCAGCCGCAGGCGAAGGCGATGGCCAGCATCCGGCCCGGGCCGCCCGCCACGTCCCCGTTGCCGAGGTGCGGGGCCAGCGAGGTCCACGGGGTGGGATGGTCGATCGCCGGGTAGTTCGGCTGGCTGGTCACCGCCGTGATGGTGGCGTGCCAGTTGGCCGCGCCGGCGATCCCCACCGCCACCGCGCTCGGCAGGGCGGCCCTCCCCAGGAATCCGGGCACCCGGCGCGGTTCGCCCAGGCTGACCAGGATCACCGGCAGCGCCAGCAGGACAAGCGGCTGTACCACGACCGCCGCGCCGATCAGCCAGCCCGCCCTGGCCGGGTGCGCTTCCCGGCCGGTCAGTGCCCCGATACCGTACAAGAGCAACCCGACCGCGACCGCATCCTCCGGATGGCCCCAGCGGACCGAAACGCTCCACAACGCGACCGCGCTGGCCACGGTGAGCACGAGACGCCTGGGGATGGAAATCGATCGCCGTTCGCTCAAAAAATCAATGGCGAACAGCGCCAGGCAGGAGATCGCGATCTCGTAAGGCCCCGCCACCAGCCACGAGCCGGGATAGGGGTGCTGAGCCGTCTGCGGCGCGAGCGACATCCCGGCCGCGTCCATGAGCGCCACCACGGGGACGAGGATCACCGCCGCGCCCGGGAACGCGACCAGGCCGGTGGGCGGCGTGTACAGGCCGCTGAGCCGCAGGTGCAGCAGCCGTTGCGCCGCGGTCAGCGTCCCCCACAGGTCATCGGGCACCGCCCAGGCGGTGTGGCCCATCAGGCGCGGGCCCCAGGTGGTGCTGATCATTCCGTATACGACGAGAACGATCGTGGCGAGCGCCGGGAATATCCTCCTGACCAGCCACATTCGTAGAGTCTAGCGGACGGGTTACGATAACCCTGTGCACCGGTTGTTTCCCATCACACCGCCACCGCGCTCCTAGCGGGGCGTTGGTCCGGGCTTTTCTGTAGCCTGCGCGCATAACTTCGGGCGCTGCCGCGCCCCGCTTCCGCGACCCATTCCTTCCTTGTCGCAGGAGCGATTGTTCATGTCCGTGTGCACTTCCGCGCCGGCCGCTGGCCGGCGCTCCACCGGGGTGGTCTACCTCGTGATATCCGGCCTGCTGTGGGGAACCGGCGGGCTCACCGGAAGCGTGCTGGGCCGGGTGGCCGGGCTTCCCGCGCTGTCCGTGGCCGCGTACCGGCTGACGGCCGGCGGCGTGCTGCTCGTCGTGTTCCTTCTCCTGACCGGCAGGCGCCAGGAAGGCCGGTGGCTGCCGGCCGGGCGGGCGGCGTGGATCCGGATCACGCTGATCGGGCTGCTGGCCGCGTTCTTCCAGAGCTGTTACTTCGTGGCGGTGTCGCTGACCTCGGTCAGCCTGGCCACCCTGGTCACCATCGGCAGCGCGCCGGTCATCGTCCAGATCGCCCACCGGGCGCTGCGGCGCTCCGAGAAGGTGCGAGCCGGTACGACCTGCCTCGCGCTCGCCGGGCTGACGCTGCTGGTCGGATGGCCGTCCGCCCAGTCCCCGGAGTCCGCGGTGCTGGCCGGCGCGGGCATGGCGGTGCTGGCCGCCTGCGGCTTCGCGGCCATAACGCTGATCGGGGCCCGCCCGGTGCCCGGGCTGGATGACCTGACCGTGACCGGGTTCGGGTTCACCATCGGCGGATGCCTGCTGATGGCGGTGGCGGCGATGACCGGCACGGCGGGTTTCACCCCCCGCCCGGCCGCGATCGGCCTGCTGATCGCATTGGGCACTGGACCGACGGCCGTCGCCTACAGCTCGTACTTCCGCGGGCTGCGGAACTCACCCGCCACCACCGCGGCGCTGCTCACCCTGCTCGAGCCGCTCACCGGCACGATCCTCGCGGTCCTGCTGCTCGGCAACCGGCTCAGCGCGGCCGGCGTGGCCGGGGCGGTCATCCTCGGCGCGACGGTGGTGCTCACTGTGCGGGAGGGACGACCACGGTCCCGGTGGCGGTGACGGCCACGATCGGCTCGCCGAGCACCACGGCGGCCGACGGCCCACGTGCCGGGTCGGCGCGGCACATCACCCGCGCGGTGAACGACAGCACACGGCTGCGCCGGCCAACCGAGGCTACCGACGCCGTCACCTCAAGCACGTCGCCGGCCAGCACGGGCGCGCGGAACTGCACGTCGGAGTACGACGCGAACAGGCCTTCGTCACCGTCCATCTGGATACATGCCTCGGTGGCCACGTCGCCGAACAGCCCGAGCACGTACGCCCCGTCGACCAGGTTCCCGCCGTAGTGGGCATGCGAGTACGGCACATACCGCCGGTGGGTGACCGTATATCCCTCCGCGCCAAGGCCACGCTGGCGCGCGGCCGGCTTGGGGCCACGGCGGGAATTGCCGCCCCGTTGGGACGGCAACCGCCGCGGCGCTCGCTTGCGCTCGCTCATACTGGTTTCTCCGGTGCTAGCGCATGTGCGAGGTAGCTCGCGACCTCGCGTGGCGTCGTGCCGCGGCCGAAGATCCGGTCCACCCCCAGTTCCCCGGCCGCCGACGGATCGAACCGCGGGCCGCCGGCCACCAGCAACGGCCGGGCCTGACCGAACGTGGACCGGAAGGCGGCGGCCATCTCCCGGGTGTTGGACAGGTGCGCGTCCCGCTGCGTCACCACCTGGCTGACCAGCACCGCGTCCGCGTCCTCGGCGCGAGCCCGCTCCACCAGGTCCGGCACCAGGATCTGGGATCCCATGTTCACCACACGGATCTCGCGGTAGTACTCCAGGCCTTTCTCACCCGCGTGCCCCTTGACGTTCAGGATCGCGTCAATGCCGACCGTGTGCGCGTCGGTCCCGATCGTCGCTCCCACCACGACGAGTTCCCGGCCCAGCGCCGACCTGATCCGCATGTTGACCTCGGCCGCGGACAGCACGGGGAACTCACGGGACGCCACCGTCACTGCCGACAAATCGACAACGTGACTCACCCGCCCGTAAACGATGAAGAACGTGAACGACGGCCCCATCCCCTTGGCGTGCACGACCATCGCCGGATCCAGGCCCATCTTCGCCGCGAGCTGGAGTGCCGCGCCTTCCGCGACGGCGCGCTCTTTCTCGGTCCCGAACGGCACGGGCAGGGTGAACGAGAGCTGCACCCGCCCATCTCCGGTGGTGTCCCCGTACGGCCGTACGACGTTCATCGGGCACCTTCCAGCATGTCGATCGCCGGGTTCCAGTAACCGTCGGCCCGTTCGATCACCCCGTCCAGGCCGCGGCCGCCGCCGGGCGGGCGGCGGGTCACCCCGAACGTCCCCTCGCCGATCGCGGCCAGCAGCCCGTCGGCCTTGATCCGCTCCAGCAGGCCGGCCGACTCTCCCAGCACCTGCCGCGCCCGCCGTGCCACGAACCCGTCCGGCTCCGGCCGGAACGACTCCCCCAGCCGTCCCGCGGCCCGCCGCACGTAGCGGACGTTCTCCAGGGCCAGGTCCCGGTCGGAAAGGAAGGGAGTATGGATGCCTTCGGTCATCATGCCGATGAGCAGGATCGACTGATCGGTCATCACCCCGCACAGGTTGAAGAACGCGTCCAGCAGGTACCCGGCGAAGACGTTCCCGGTCATGTGCTTGGTCGGCGGCATGTACTTCAGCGGCGCGTCCGGGAACAGCTCCCTGATCAGCAGCGCGTGCGCCAGTTCCAGCAGGAACGAATCGGGCACCTCGGGGTTGATCTCGAACGCGTGCCCCAGCCCGAGCTGCCAGTCCTCGAGCCCGGCCTCGAGCCCGAAGTACTCGTTCAGCAGCTGGGACACGACCACCGTGTGCGCCGCGTCCACCGCGTCGGCGGTGGTCAGGTAGTTGTCCTCGCCCGTGTTGATGATGATCCCGGCCCTGGCGTGGACCTGGCGGGAGAACCGCTGGTCGATGAACGTCCGGATCGGGTTGATGTCGCGGAAGATGATGCCGTACATGCAGTCGTTCAGCATCATGTCCAGCCGTTCCAGCCCGGCCAGCGCCGCGATCTCCGGCATGCACAGCCCCGACGCGTAGTTGGTCAGCCGCACGTACCGCCCGAGCTCGCGTGACACATCGTCGAGCGCGGCCCGCATCAGCCGGAAGTTTTCCTGTGTCGCGTACGTTCCGGCGTAACCCTCCCGGGTCGCCCCCTCCGGTACGTAGTCGAGCAGCGACTGCCCGGTGGACCGGATCACCGCGATGATGTCCGCGCCCTCCCGCGCCGCCGCCTGCGCCTGGGGGATGTCCTCGTAGATGTCGCCGGTCGCCACGATCAGGTAGATCCACGGCTTCGGCGGGTCCCCGATGTCCCTGAGCAGGGCGGACCGTGCCGCCCGCTGCTGGTCTATCCGTGCTAGCCCCTTTCCTACCGAACGGGCTGCGGCTCGACGAGCCGCCGCCGCATCCTCCCCACCGGGGACGCGGAACTTGACCTGCCCGCCGGCCGCCTGCTGGGCGAGCGTTCGCAGGTCCGGATAGTTCCCGGTCGCCATCGCGTCCCAGGCCGGCAGCGCGACGCCGTGCTCGAGCCCGGTGGTTTCCCGGATCGCGTCGGTGAGCCGGTTCACCCACGGCATCCCGTCCTCGTCGGCCCCACCCAGCCCGGCCAGCCGGAGCACGGCCCGCTCGACAGAGACGGTGGTGTGGGTCCGGGCGAGGTGCACGACCGGTTCCGCGGCCTGCCTGGCGAGTTCCCGCACCTGCCTGACCAGCGCGGGATCGAGGTTCAGCTTGGTTGTCACGCTGCCAGCCGCCTTTCGAACAGGGCGCGTACCGCGGGATTCCGCCGGATGAGGTCCAGCGCCAGGTCCGCGTGCCCCGGGACATACCCGTTCCCGATCAGCATCGTCACGTCCGCGGCCATCCCCTCCGCGGACAGCGCGGCGGTGCTGAAGCTGGTCGCCATCGAGAAGAAGATCACGGTGCCGCCCTGTTTTGTCGCCAGGATCGCCCCGCCTTCGCATCCCGGCACGTCCACGCACACCACGGTCACGTCCGCCTGCTCGCCTATCGCCCCGGCAAGGCCTACCGGGTCTCGTGCGTCGGCCACGACGACTTTGTCGACTACCGGCACATCGCGCAGCAGCTCGGCCTCTGCCTCGGTGGGCACGACGCCGATGATCCGCGCGGCGCCGGCCTCGCGGGCGGCCGCCGCCGACAGCGACCCGCTCTTCCCGGCCGCCCCCAGCACCACCACGACCGGCCCATGCGTCACATTGGCACCACCTTCCTCGCCAGTCGCACCATGGCTCTCCGCCGGATCGGATGGATGTGGCATTGACCCGGTTATAACCGGGTGGCTGCCACATCCATCCGCGGCGCGGGCGGCGGGATCCGGGGCACGGGCGGCCCGGGCGGCGGGGTCCGGGGCGTAGGTTCTGACGATCCGCTGGGTCAGGGCGGGGGCGCCGCAGACGTCCATTACGGCCAGGGCCAGTTCCGGGGACAGGTCGCCGGGGAGCACCGCCGCGATCGAGCGGGCGAAGAGGACGGCCCATCCTTCGCAGGGGACCTGTTCGGACCGGCCGTCCCAGCGGGTCAGAGCGTCGGTGATGGTCAGCGGGGTGAGGGTGAGCGAGACCAGCGTGGCGATGCGCTGGCCGGGCGTCAGGCCCAGCGGCGAATCCGGGCCGGTCCGCTCCACGGTGCCGGTGAGCATGCCGCCGGAGCCCGTCACCGGGTTCTGCATCTTCCCGCGGGTGGCGACGATGTCCAGGACAGCGGCGCGGACCTTGTCCGGGTCGCCGCCATGGGCCTCACGAAGCTGACGGCAGGAGGCCGCGTCGAGGTTCAGGCGGTCGACGCGGACCAGGACCTCGCTGGCGGCGATCTCGGGTGTGGCATCGAGCCGCCAGGCGGCCTGCGGCAGCACCCCGGGGGGATCCAGGACGCGATGCAGGCCCAGCGGGGAGGGCGGAAGAGGCATACAAAGCATCCTTCCCAGAGGTGACACCACAGCCGTTCGGGAAAATCTTCGGTCTTATAGGTGTTATACCGCAGGTTCTTCGGTACCATCCAATAATTGGAGGGCTTCGTTCATGGTCGATCAGCCATATGCGTACCGTCGACGTGAGCTGGCGGAACCTGACTGGCGTCGGTTCCCGGGCTGGGCGAAGGTCGGCGAGGCGGAGTGGGAGTCCGCTCAGTGGCAGCGCGCGCACTGCGTGAAGAACGCGCGCCAGCTGCGCGAGGTGACGGGGCCGGGGCTCGGCGAGGAGTTCCTCGAGGACCTGGAGCGGGACCAGCGGGAGCGGGCGACGATGTCGCTGCTGCTGCCGCCCCAGATGCTCAACACGATGGCGCCGTCGCTCGGTCCGGCCGAATCCGGATTTACCGATGCCTTCTATGCCGATCCGGTGCGCCGCTACATGCTGCCGGTGTTCACCGACCGGCGGGCGGACTGGCCGTCGCACCCGTACGCGCAGCGGGACTCGCTGCACGAAGCGGAGATGTGGGCGGTTGAGGGCCTCACCCACCGCTATCCGACCAAAGTGCTCGCCGAACTGCTGCCCACCTGCCCGCAGTACTGCGGGCACTGCACCCGGATGGACCTGGTTGGCAACCCGACGGCTTCGGTGGACAAGCACAAGTTCCAGCTGGGCCGCGATGACCGGCTCGGCGCGATGCTGGACTACCTGCGGCGCACGCCGGGGGTGCGCGATGTGGTGGTGTCCGGGGGGGACGTCGCGAACCTGCCGTGGCCGAGGCTGGAGTCGTTCGTCGCCTCGCTGCTGGAGATCGAGTCGGTCCGGGATATCCGGCTGGCCAGCAAGGCGCTGATGGGGCTGCCGCAGCACTGGCTGTCCGGACAGGTGCGCGCGGGCATGGAGCGGCTGGCGGGCGTGGCGCGAACCCGTGGTGTGTCGATCGCGATCCACACGCACGTCAACTCCCTGGAATCGGTTACGCCGCTGGTGGCGCGCGCGGCCAGGGCCATGCTGGAGGCCGGAGTCCGGGACGTGCGCAACCAGGGCGTGCTGCTGCGCGGGGTCAATGACAGCGCGGCGGCGCTGCTCGACCTGTGTTTCGCGCTGCTCGATGAGGCGTCGATCATGCCGTACTACTTCTATATGTGCGACATGATCCCCGGCAGCGAGCACTGGCGCCTGTCGCTGCGCGAGGGACAGGACCTGCAGCACGACATCATGGGGTACCTGCCCGGCTTCGCTACGCCGCGGCTGGTCTGCGACGTACCGTATGTCGGCAAGCGCTGGCTGCACCAGGTGGCCCGGTACGACACCGAACGCGGCATCTCGTACTGGACGAAGAACTACCGCACCGGCATCGAAGCCGAGGACGAGCTGGCCCTCAGCCGCGAGTACCCGTACTACGACCCGGTCTACACCCTGCCGGAGGCCGGTCAGGTGTGGTGGGAGGCCCGCCGCGCGGCCTGAGGTCGCGCAGCCTGAGGTCGGGCGGCTTCCCTGTGTGAACTTTTCCGCTTTATTGCGGAAATGTAACGATCGGCGAGGCTTTGAGCCGGCTGGCTCCCGGTTCCGTGATTACAAGTGGGGCAATTCTCCGCTGTTCGGCGCCGGCATCAACGACCACAAGACGGCCTGATCGGGTAGATCGAGCCGGCTCCGCAGGCTGCCGATCCATAGCTCGACCCCACCTGAGCAGCCAGTGCTGCCCGGACAGGCACCACCGGGCAGCACTGGCCAATGTTCCCTGGCCTAAGCGGTCCGACAGCATGGCGAGGTGCCGCTTGACCGCGGGCCACTCGTCCGCGGTGACGCTGTAACGGGCGGAGTCGCGGGGAATCAGGTCGGCGGCCATGCGGTGGGCGCGCAGGACGCCCTCGAAGCGGCCGCCGATCCGTTCGATGGCGGCGCGGGACCGCTCGTTGCGCGCGTCGGTGTGCAGGCACACCGAGCGCACCTGCCAGGTCTCGAAAGCATGAGTGAGCATCAGCCGCTTCATCTCGGTGTTCGCGGCGGTGCGGATGGCGTCCTTGCTCAGCCACGTCCAGCCGATCTCGCAGACATCCGGGACGGCCGTGGCGCCGGCTCCGGCTTCGCGGTCCGGCCACGGCCAGTAGTCGAGCTGATGGAACCTGGTCGAGCCGATCACCGTGTCATCCTCGACGCGGACGACGGCGTAGGGCACCGCGGTCCGCCTGTCCCGCATGGCCAGCGCGGTTTCGACATAACCGCGCATCTGGTCCTCATCGCCTTCGCGCGGCATCGGGGTCCAGCGGTAGAGATCCGCGCCGCCCGCCGCCGCGTCCAGCAGCCCGTGCGCGTGGTGGTAGCCCAGTGGCTCCAGCCGCACGTGACTGCCGGTAAGCGGGCCGGTGTCCAGCGGATCCGGGCCGGCGGCTGGTTCGCGGCTGGGTCGTTCCAGGTACCTGTGATCGGGAGCGGAGAACCCGAAGCCGCGATACAGGCCGTGCGCATCCGAGGTGTGCAGCATCCAGCGGAGCTCGCCGCCCGGGCCGTCCTCGATCATCGCCTTGACCACGGCCTTGCCCAGGCCGGCGCCGCGGTGCCCGGGCAGCACGTACACGTCGGCGAGGTAGATCGAACCGCCGTCGCCGAAGGCGCGGGCGAATCCCACCATGGCGCCGTCCTGGTCGTAGGCACCCACGACCCGCCACGCCTGGCTGATCTGCTCCTTGATGTCTGCCGCGCCGCGCCAGCGGCCCCAGTACGCCTGCGTGGTCAGGAACGCGACCGCGGCATCCGGGTCGATACGGCCCGGGTCGTCGTCGATCTCGTAGTTTCCCGTGGTGACACGCACTACAGCACCTCCAGTGCACGGTCGATGTCGGCGATCAGGTCGGCGGCCGGCTCGACGCCGGCGGACAGGCGGATGAGCCCTTCCGGCGCGGTCTCCGAAGCCCAGCGCGCACGGCGTTCCCAGGTCGATTCCACGCCGCCGAAGCTGGTCGCGGGGACGATGAGAGCCGAGCTGGTCACGACGGTGTCGGCCGCCTTGGCCGCGCCGGCCGCGCCGGCCGTCTTGGGCGGATCGAGCTCGAACGACAGCAGCGGGCCGAAGCCGTCCGGCATCTGCCTCGCGGCGGCTTCGCGTGCTACCCCGGTGAGCAGTCCGGGGTAGTGCACGGCGCGGACCCGTGGATGGGTCGCGAGGTGTTCGGCGATGGCCTGCGCGTTCTGAGCCTGACGGCTGATCCGCAGCGGCAGGGTCTTGAGGCCGCGCAGCGCCAGCCATGCCTCGAACGGCCCCGGTATGCCGCCTGCCGCGCTACGCCAGGCGCGGAGCTCGCCGAGCAGTCCGGGATCCCGGCTGACCACCGCGCCGAGCAGCAGGTCCGAGTGCCCGGACGACGCCTTGGTCAGGGAGTACAGCGAAGCGGCCGCGCCCCAGTCGAGCGGCCGCTGCAGAAGCCCCGTCGCGACGGTGTTGTCCACGACCAACGGTGTGCCCGCGGCGGCCGCGATCTCCCCGAGACGCGCCAGGTCTGTCACCCTGAGCAGCGGGTTCGTCGGTGTCTCGGCCCACAGCACCGAAGGCGCGGCGGCCAGCGCGGCTCGCACGGCGGTCAGGTCCTGCTGATCGACGTGCACCGGGATGACCCCGTACGGGCGGAGCTTGCCGGTGAGCACACGCGTGCCGTAGTAGCCGTCTGACGGCAGCACGACATGTTTGCGTTCCCCGGCCAGGGCGAGCAGCAGCGCCGTCGAGGCGGCCTGCCCGGACGCGAACACCACCGCCTCCGCCTGTTCGATCCCGCCGAGCGCCGCCTCCAGGGCCTCCCAGCTCGGGTTGCCTTCCCGGCCGTATCCCCGGCCCGGCTGCGGATCGCCCCACGACACGAAGATGCTGGCCGGTACCAGCGGGGGCGTGGCCGGCTGGCCCGCCGACCGGCCGACGCCCGCGTGGACCAGCCGGGACTCGACGGAAAAGGACTCGCTCATCGGCGTCCGAAAAATGTTACAGTACATTTTGTGAACATACTGGTACGATATCGCCCTAGCGGGGGGAACGCCAAGGAGATTTCGGCGAGCGTGGAGGCGGCCGTCCGGGCCGGGGACCTCGCGCCGGGCGACCAGCTCCCCTCCGTCCGGTCGCTGGCGGCGGATCTGGGCGTCAGCCCGACGACAGTGGCGGCCGCGTACGGGGCACTGCGGCGACGCGGAATCGTCACCGGGACGGGCCGGGGCGGGACGAGGATCCGGCCCGCCCCGCCGGTCAGCACCCGCGGGTACATGCGAGCTCCGGAGGGAACTCGTGACCTTATCTCGGGCAGTCCCGATCCCGGACTGCTGCCGGTGATTCCGGCCAGGCCATCGGCCCGCGCCGCCAGGCTGTACGCGGAGATGCCGGTCGCGCCGCGGCTGCGCCGCCTGGCCGCCGCGCAGCTGACCGCGGACGGCGTCGATGCCAGCAGCCTCGCGGTGACCGGCGGTGCGCTGGACGCCATCGAGCGGGTGCTCGCGACCTGGCTGACGCCCGGAGATCGCGTGGTGGTGGAAGACCCGGGGCACGCCGTGACCTTCGACCTGATCGCGGCGATGGGCCTGGCCCCCGTGCCGGTTCCCGTCGATGAGTTCGGTATGCGGCCGGACGGGCTGGCGCTCGCGCTGAACCGGGGAGCCGGCGCGGTGATCGTCACGCCACGGGCCCAGGCCGCCACCGGCGCCGCCTGGGACGCGGCCCGCGCCGCGGATCTGGCGGCGACGCTGCGGGACCACCCGTCCGCCGGGCTCATCGAGGACGACCACGCGGGGCCGGTGGCCGGCGCCCCCGGGTTCACGGCTTCCCCGGAGCTGGCCCGGTGGGCCACCGTGCGTTCGGTGTCCAAATCGCTGGGGCCTGACCTCCGGCTGGCGGTGCTGGCTGGCGACGAGACGACCATCGCCCGGGTTACCGGCAGGCAGGCAGTCGGCACCGGCTGGGTGAGCTACCTGCTCCAGGAGGCGGTGGCGGACCTGTGGTCCGAGCCCGCGAATGCGGCGATCTCACACGCGGCCAGCGTCTATACGCGCCGCCGGATCGCGCTGCGATCGGCTCTCGCGGCGCACGGGATCGCGGCCAGCGGGCGATCGGGTTTCACCTGCTGGGTGCCGGTGGCCGACGAGGACCGGGTCGCGTCCGCGCTGGCCGCCGCGGGCTGGGCTGTCGCACCCGGGCGACGATTTCGCATCGCCGCCCCGCCCGGCGTCCGGATCTGTTTCGCCACCTTGGGCGAGGAAGAGGCTGAGCCGTTCGCCGACGCCTTCGCCCGCGCCCTGCACGACCGGGCCGCCCGCGTCGACTGACCGACCGGACCCATGAAACCACCGCCGTTCGTATTAAAAGTCCTTGCGGTTGTGTGATCTCCGTAGCCGACCGCATGCGCAAACCGGGGCAAACATGCGACTATCCGCTTATGAGCGGTGACGCAGGCACCTGGCTGGGCGTGATCGCGCTGGCGGGCGCCGCGGCGGGCGCCGCGGCGGCGGTTCCGCGTGCGCTGTGGCGGCTGGACCGGCGGCGCCGGCACGAGGACAGCGCCGCGCAGGCGCGGGCCGCCGACCGGCAGGCAATGCTCAGCCGGGTCCGGGACAAATGGATCGACGGGATCCTCCAGCCGTCGCTGGCCCATACCGAGCGGCTCGCGCTCGACCTCGTCGTTGCCGGAAAACGTACCATCCAGGCGCCCGTCCTCCAGATGTTCCTGCGCACCGGCGGCGGGCTGCTGATCCTGGGCGCGCCTGGCGGCGGCAAGACCACGCTGCTGCTCGAACTGGCCGACGGGCTGCTGGAGCGGGCGGAGAGCGACCCTGCCCAGCCGGTTCCGGTCGTCGCCAGCCTCGCGACGTGGACCGGGAGGCGCCAGCCGCTGGCCGCCTGGCTGGCCCGCGAACTGGCGCAGAGTTACCGGATCCCGCTGGCCGCCGCGCACGCGTGGGCCGAGCAGGAGGACCTGGTGCTCCTGCTCGACGGCCTGGACGAGGTACCCGGCCGGTACCGCGAGTCCTGCGCGGAAGCCATCAACCGGTTCCTGCACCGCCGTCCGTTCTGCCGGATGGCGGTCTGCTGCCGTACCGAGGCGGCGAGCGCGCTGGGCACCAGGCTGACGCTGCCGCAGACCGTGGAGCTGCGGCCGGCCGCCCGGGAGCAGGTCGATTCCTACCTGGCCCGGCTGGAGACCACGTGGACGCCGCTGGCCGGTATCCGGGCCGCGATCGCGGCCGACGAACGGCTGCGCGTGCCGCTGATGCTGAAGGTGGCCGCGCTGGCCGACCGCGGCCGCACACTCCCGGGCCGCCGTGAACTCGCCTCTCGCCCGCCGAGGCTGCCCGCACCGGAGCTGCCGAGGGAGATAGCGGAGATCTTCGCTCCGCAACCGCCCAGCCCCGGCCCCGGCCCCAGCTCCAGCTCCAGCACGGGCGACGGCCATCGGGCTGTCCTTGACCCGGCCGCGATCTGGGACGCCTACGTCACCCGGATGCTGAGCCAGCGCTCGCTCACGCCGGCCCGCGAATACGACCAGGCCGCCGCCCGCCGGTCGCTGGCCTGGCTGGCCGCCCGGCTCCGCGACAGCGGTGAAACCGAATTCAGCCTGGATCAGCTCGCCCCCGAAGCCAGGCCGCAGACCCAGCCGCACCACCGGCCCGGCGCACGCACCCGCATCCGCGAACTGCGCCGCGCGCTGCGGCAGACGGCCACCCGGACCGACCGGCAGATCCAGACCATGGCGCTCGACCTGGCCCGATGGCTCGAATCACGCACCGCGACCCGGAAGGTGGCAATCGCGAACATGCTCCGCGACCGGGCCGCGAGGGCGAGACCGGGCGCCTGGCTGCGGCACCTGCCGGGCGCCATGACCAGGCCCGCGGAGGAATCCGGCTGGTCGCCGGAGCGGGTGCCTTCGGTCCGCCCTGCGCTCCTGGCGGTGCTGGTGCTCCCGGTCCTGGTCGCCGCTACCGCCGCGATCGGAGGCTGGGTCCTCGCGACCATCGCCGCCCTGGCCTGCGGCCTGCTGTGGGGCCTCAACCTGCCGGAACGTACCGGCATGGTGCCCCGCCCGCGGCGGCGCCGGACGGTGCCGGACGAACGCATCCGCCGCTGCGCCCGGCACGCGGCGGCAGCCGCCAGCGTGGCGGCGCTGGCATCCGGTCTCGGGCTGTACCTGGTCAGCCGCCTGTTCGGCGCGCTGTCCGCGCCCGCCGTCGTGCTCGCCGCCATCGCGGCGGGCACTGGCGCCAGCGTGAGCAACGGCGCCGGAGCGTGCGCACGGCACTACATCGCGCGGTACCAGCTGGCCAGAGCCGGAATCATCCCCTGGCGCTGCAAGACGTTCCTGGACTCGATGACCGAACGCGGGCTGCTCTACCGGTCGGGCAGCGGCTACCTGTTCATCCATCGCCTGCTGGCGGATCATCTCTGCGCACATATACCTATTAATCCGATTGAGAAGGTGGAAAAATCTACCCAGGGTCTCGCGAATCCCGAGGTCATACCGGTAGCGTTGTCCCATGAGCCGGCGTACCGAGCAGATCAGCCTTCATCTCAACGCGTATCTCACCGCGCACAGCAGCCCGCCGGACGCCATTCTGCGAGAACTGGCTAACGAGACCGAGTACCTGTTCCCCACCGAGTCCGGCCTGGCGATCGCCCCCGAGCAGGGCACGTTCATGACCCTGCTGACGCAGTTTTCCGGTGCCGCGAACGGGATCGAGATCGGCACGTTCACCGGTTACTCGTCCATCTGCATCGCTCGCGGGCTGACCGCCGGCGGCCACCTGATCTGCTGCGACATCAGCGACGAGTGGACGTCGGTCGCGAAGAAGTACTGGGAGAAGGCGGGCCTGGCCGACCGGATAGAGCTGCGGCTCGGCCCGGCGATCGAGACCCTGCGCCATATCCCCCGCCTGCCGCAGTTCGACGTGGCCTTCATCGACGCCGACAAGGGCGGGTACCTGGACTACTGGCGTGAGATCGTGCCGCGGACCAGGCCCGGCGGGCTGATCATGGTCGACAACACGTTCTCGCACGGCCGGGTCATCGACGCCGGCAACGACAGCCCCGTGGTGATCGCCGTCCGCGACTTCAACGACCACGCCGCCGCCGACGACCGTGTAGACCTGGTCATGGTCCCGATCGGCGACGGCCTCACGGTCGCCCGGGTGAAGTTAGGACTCGCGGACTGCGCCGCCGAGGTACAGGGCGCCTATTTCCGGGTGCTCGAGCACTTCGCGGCCGGTGCCGGACAGCCGGACCTGGCCGTTCTCCATCACGACGCCGTGACTGGACAGCCGCAGCCCGGCCCGCGCGTTCTGCTCGACGAGCAGGATCGTGGTGCCGCCCGCGTTCATCTGCTTCACCGCGTCGAACACGGTCCGCAGGATCTTGGGCGCGAGCCCCATCGACGGCTCGTCGAGCAGCAGCAGAGCCGGTTCCAGCATGAGCGCGCGGGCGAACTCGACCAGGCGCTGCTGCCCGCCGGAGAGGCTGCCGGCCTTCATCCCCCGCCACTGGGCGATCTGCGGGAACAGGCCGAAGACCTCGTCGATCCGCTTCGTGACGGCTTTTCGGTCGGGGAGGATGTACCCGCCCAGCTCGATGTTCTCCCACACCGTCATGTCGCGGAACAGGCTGTGGTTCTGCGGTACCTGCACCACGCCGAGCCGCAGGATCTCCCGCGGCGACTTCCCGGCCAGCGGCTCACCGTGCAGGGTGATCGACCCCAGCCGCGGCTTGAGCAGCCCGCTGACGCAGCGCATCAGGGTGGATTTGCCCGCGCCGTTCGGGCCGACCACGCACGTGATACCCCCGGCGGGTACTTCGAGGCGAACCCCCCGCAGCACGTCGCCGCCGCCGTAGCCCGCGGTCAGTTCATCGATCTTCAGCACCGAACGTACTGCCGATCCTCCGCCGCTCACGCTGCTTCCCCCGGTCACAGTTCGTCGTCCTCGGCGAGATCGGTGCCGAGATAGGCGTCCAGGACACGGGGGTCGGTGCGGATCATGTCCGGCGGCCCGTTCGCGACCACGGTTCCCGCGTCCAGGACCGCGATCACGTCGCACAGCCCCATGACGAACTCCATATTGTGCTCGACGATGAGGAACGTCCTGCCCTGGGCGTTGAGCTCCTTGATCCGGGCGGCGATCTGGCCGACCAGCGTGGGGTTGACACCGCCGGCCGGCTCGTCGAGCAAGATCACGGCGGGGTCGGCGACCAGCACGTAGGCCAGCTCGAGCAGCTTGCGCTGCCCGTAGGACAACGTGCCGGCCAGCTCCCCGGCGTGGTTCGCGATGCCGACGAACTCCAGCTGCTCCATGGCCTGGCGCCTGCCGCTGATTCTGCTCGGAACCAGCATGTTCTCCAGCACGGTGAGCGAGGGGAAGATCCTGGTCAGCTGGAAGGTCCGGCCGATGCCCGCGTTGAACACCTTGTCCGGGGCCGCGTTGGTGATCTTCGTGTCGCTGAGGTACACCTCCCCCGCGTCGGCCTTGGCGTAGCCGGTGATCACGTTGAACAGCGTGGTCTTGCCGGAGCCGTTCGGGCCGATAAGGCCGGTGACCGAGCCTTCCTCGACGGTCAGCGTGCAGTCGTCGAGGGCCTGAACGCCGCCGTAGGCCTTGCCCACGCTGTCGGTCCGCAGTATTGTCATCCGCTCTCTCGCCTCCGGGCCGCCTCGAGGCGCCGCCTTCCCTCCTCGCTCGTTCCTCGCTCGTCGGTCCAGGCGTCGCCGCGGCCCTTTGGCTCGATCGCGGGGCGGCCGCGGCTGCGGATCTTCTTGATCCACTCACCGCCGGTCGGCACGATCCCGCGCGGCATGAACAGCACGATCAGCAGGAAAAGCGCGCCGAGCAGGATCTCGCTCAGATAGCCATTGGTGAACTGCGTGTTGAGCCATAGCCGGCCCGGCTCGATCAGCAGCGCCCCGATCACCGGCCCGGCGATAGTCCCGACGCCGCCCAGGAACGCCATCAGCACGATCGTCAGGTCGAACAGAGGGTCAAACCCGGAGGACGGCAGGACCTGCGTAATGTACAGGAACCATACGCCGCCGATGAAACCCGTGATGAACGCCGACAGCATGAACGCGGACAGCTTCACCCGCATGGTACGCACGCCGAGGCCGAGCGCACGGTCCTCGTCGTCCTTGATCGCCCGCAACTGGAGGCCGAACCTGGACCGCTTGATCAGCCAGGCAAGCGTGATCGTGACCGCCGCGGCGCCGAGCGCCATGAAGTAGAACGGGTTGTTGAAGGTCGCCAGCGGCCAGCTCAGGAACGGGGCGGGCAGGCCGATGGTGCCGCCGGTGAACGAGAAGTCATAGGCCATCAGCTGGAAGATGAAGAACACCGCGATCGTGATCACGATGAACGTGTGCCGCCGCACTCGCAGCGCTACCAGGCCGAATGGTATGGCGATCGCGGTGGCTACGACCGCCCCGAGCGGCAGCAGCACGAATATCCCGTCGCCTTTCATGTGCCAGTCGCGCGCCGCGATGCCTACCGTGTAGGCGCCGCTGCCGAAGAACACCGCCTGGCCGAGCGAGATGTAACCGGAGAAGCCAGAGAAGATATTCCATGCGGACGCGGCCGTGACGAAGATCATCGCGTATACGCCGTAGTTCGTGTCCACCGGGCTAGAAAACACATACGGGAACGCGATGGCCACAGCCGCGACGACGACCAGCCCGGTGAGCTTGACGGTCATTGCCGGCCGTCTCGTCAGCGCTGCGCGCTTCTTGCTGTTATCAGCGCTCTTGGCGGTCACCGGGCTCACTGGGCTCTCACTGGCTGGCGGCCGAAGAATCCGGTCGGGTGGACCACCAGGACGATGACCAGCGCACCGTAGAACACGATGATCGACCATTGCGGCGACCAGATCGTAACCAGCGACTCAACGGTGAGCATGAAGATCGACGCCACCAGCGCGCCGCCGATGCTGCCCATCCCGGCGAGGATGATGATCGCGAGCAGCCGCGAGATCAGGTCATAGCCGCTGTTGGGGTTGAAGCCGCCGTACGTGGCGCCGTACATCATGCCGCCGGTCGCGGTCACCGCGACCCCTACGCCGAACGTGATCGCGGCGACCTTGTTCACGTCGATCCCGATCAGCCGTGCGGCGGTCTCGTCCTGCATGGTGGCACGCACGCTGCGGCCGAACCGGGTGCGGTACAGCAGCGCGTACAGCGCCCCGACCAGAACCAGCGCCAGCGCGAAGCCGTACAGGTAGATATAGGGCAGGTAGAAGCCGAATATATGCACGCTGCTCGACACGTAAGAGGCGGTCAGCTCTTTGTCGTTAGGGCCGTATATCTCGTAGAGAATTCCCTCGATGATCAGCGCCACGGCGTAGGTGACCAGCAGGGTCATCGCGGTGCGTTCCCGGCCGCGGAGCCGCCGGATGAACGCATAGTGGATGACGACGCCAACAATGAACATGGCCGGCACGGTGATCAGGAGCCCGAGGAACAGGTCCAGATGCAGCCGTGCCGACAACGAGTAGCTGAGGTACGCGCCCAGGACGACCAGGACGCCCTGGGCGATGTTGATGATGTCGAGCACGCCGAAGATCAGCGTCAATCCGACGGCCATCAGGGCATAGACGCCTCCGATGAGGATCCCGTCGGCAATCGCCCGGTAGATCTCGGCGGTCATCGGGCGTCAGCCCGCCCAGTCCGGCTTGGTCGCGATGATCTGCACCGAGCCAGTGGATCCGATCGGGAGTACCTGGCTGAACGCGGTGCCGTTCTGCTGCCACTGGAAGGTGTAGGCCAGGGCCTGAGTGTTCCGGCCCAGCGAGTCGAACTGCACCGGACCCTGGACGGTCTGGAACGTGTGACCCGCGTGCAGGTAGCTTATGATCTTGGCGTTGTCGGTGCCGCCGGTCGCGGTCACCGCGTCGGCCATCACCTGGCCCACGGAGTACGCCTCGGCCACGTCAGCACTCACGTCGGATGCCGCGCCGCCGTACTTGCTGACATAGGCCTGCACCATCGCCTGGCTGGCCGAGCTCTGGTAGCCGGGATACCAGCCGTTGGGCACCATGATGCCCTGCGCGTTACCCTTACCGACCGCGGAGGTGAACGCGGCGCCCTGGTCGGGGCCGCCTGCCGCGATGAACATCTTCGGGTTGTAGTGCTGCTGCTGGAATGCCTGCACGAAGGCCTGCACTGTCGGCACGTCGGTGGAGCCGAGCATCACAAGGTCCGGCTTGGCCGCGGCGACCTGGTCAGCCGCCGGTTTGTAGGAGGAATTCTCCTCGGGGAAGATCTTGGAGTAGACCGTCTTCACGCCGAGCGCCGCCAGTTGCGCCTCTACCGGCTGCACTGGACCGGACCCGAACGGGTCGTCCGCCATCGGGTAGGCCGCGCTCTTGGGCCGCTGGCTGGCCGGCAGCGAGCTGAGCCAGGTGATGAACGGCTTGAAGTAGTCCCTGACCGGGAGGCTGACATCGAAGACGTTCTTGTCTGTCTCGTTGGCCGGGTTGGTGAATACCGCCTCCGTACCGCCCGCGCCCTCTACCAGCGCGTAGCCGGCCCGTGCCGCCACCGAGTCGGACGGCGTCGTCAGCAGCGAGGAGAACGGCCCGAACAGCAGATCCACATGGTCGGAGTTGATCAGGGCCTGGTAGTTCGTCTGGACCTGGGTGGGATCGCTCTTGTCGTCCAGGAACTTCAGTTGCACCTGGCGGCCCAGAAGGCCGCCGTGCGCGTTGACGTCATCTGCCCAGAGCGTGTAGCCGTTCTGGAAGAACTTGCCGTCCGCGGAGAAGTCGCCGGTCAGCGACAGCGACGCGCCGATCAGGATCGGTGATTTGTTCGCGCTCGAGCTGGAACTGGAGCTGGTGGAGCCGCCGGCGGCAGAGCTGCTGCTGCTGCTGCACGCCGCGAGCGTCGCCACGGCGAGCGCCACGGTGGCGCCGGTCATCAGGTATCGGTTTCTGCAGAACCAGGGGAGGTCAGGTCTCACGCCCGGTCCCTCCTTCCTCCGCGTTCACGTGTTCAGGTATCGAGCCCGTCGGAGACTTCGGCGTGCTCGCTCACTAGTGTCAGGCCTGCCGATTCCGCCTGCTGCTCAAGCAGCGCGGCGAAGTCGGCATCGCCGTATCCACGGCCAACCAGGCCCTGGATCAGCTGATGCACCGTGGCGGCCACGGGCATCGGCGCCTCGCGTTCCCGTGCCGCCGCCAGGCCAAGGTCGAAATCCTTGCGTAGCAACGTCGCGGTGAACGTCGGCTCAAAGTCGAGGTTCACGTACGCCGGTGTCTTGTATCCGGTGAACAGCGAACCCATCACGCTCTTGTTGATGCAGTCAAGCAGTGCGTGCCGGCTGATGCCGCTCTTCTCGGCCAGGACCGTGATCTCAGCGAGTGTCTGCGCGACTACGCCCAGGAGCAGATTATGGCAGAGCTTGACGGTCCGTGCGGCCTCGCCCTCGCCGACATACGTCACGCCCTTGCCCAGCATGTTCAGGAAGGGTACCGCGAGTTCGAACGCGTCCCGCGGCCCCGACACGGCGGCGGTCATCTGTCCCGCGGCGACCACCTTCGGGTTGCCCATGACGGGCGCGGCGAGCAGCGCGGTGCCACGGCCGGCGATCTGCTCGCGCACCTGCGCCGAAGCCTCGGGGGACACGGTGGAGCAGTCGACGATGACCTTGGGCGCGGTGTCCGCCGACATCAGCCCCTCCGGCCCGAGCACGGCGGTGATCAGGTCATCGGACGTGCCGAGCGCCAGGAACACGATCTCCCGGCTGCTCAGGTCGGCGATCGAGTCCGCCGCCGTGGCACCGAGCTTGACCAGCGGCTCAGCCTTGGCCCGGGTCCGGTTGTAGACGGCGACATCGCACCCGGCCAGGAGCAGCCGCCGGACCAGCTCCGCTCCCATCCGGCCGGTCCCCAGCCATCCGAGCCGCGCACCGTTCATCTCGCCTCCCGCCTTGCCCCCGCCAGATGCCTCATCCCGTCCAGGCGTGAGCGTCCCGCCCGGTGCGTGCGTCCCCGTGGGTACCTGCGTCCCGCCATTGCCTGCGCCGGGCCACTCTGCGCGCCACCGGCGCCCACCTGCGCTCCGCCGCCCTCGGTTGCCGTCATGCCGCCAGATCTCCTCCTAGTCACAATCGTTTGCAGCCGAGGCTGCCTTTAGTCGCGGCATTTGTCAATGCCGCACGTCCACCTGTTACAGACCTGTAGTTGCCCATGTCCTCCCCCGCGTGGACGCTTCTTGCTGTTATCAGCGATTCTGGCCGTCCTCGCCCTCGCTGACATGCCCTGTCAGCCCGGAGAACTTACGCGTATAGCCACATAGCGGGCCGATGAGCCAGCCATCGCGCGGAAGTTAGCAGCCCTGCGGAAGAAAAGGCACCGGAAAGCGGCGCCCTTTCTTCCCACTGGCGCTTTTCTTCCCGCGTCGTCCAGCGCAACCGCGCGCATGCGCGCACAGGCAGAGCTTGATGCTCGAAGGGGGCGTGTTGCGGGCGCGCCGAGGCCCCCCTCCCGCGACGCCTGCCCCACCCGCCGAGACGCCCTCCCCCCATATCCGACATTTCCGGATGTGCGTCGGCGTCCTCGAGATCGTTGGGGGAAATTGGTCGTCATAGCGACGAAAAATCCCCCAACGATCGGGCGCCCCCTGGGAGGAGGCTTCCAGGCGCGGAGATGTGCGCGTGCCAGGAGATGTTCACGTGCAAATGGGATACCTGTCAGCTGATGCAGCGCTAGAGATGCTGGTGCGCTGGCAGGCATATCAGCGCGGGGGTGCGCGCCTGGTGGCGTGGCGCCCGGCGGGAACCTCGCTTACCGGCTTGTCCCAGGCCGCCCATGAACCTGGCACCAACGTCGCGGCGGGCTCAAGTTACCATGGATACCGGTGATCAACGGCGTCGCCCGGCCAGCGGCAGGCGGGACATGCAGCCGAAACAATTATCGCAAACGATTGCACCGGGGGCGGGCATGAGTAACAGAAGGGGATGCGCGGGACTACGTGTGTACCGCGGGAGCGTCGGCGGCTGAGGGATCGGCGGGTTCCTGAGACATAGCCGGCTCGTGGGCCGCATCGCGGTGGGCGGGGGACGCGGTTGAGCCGCGGATGATCAGTTCCGGGGCCAGGTAGAGGATCTTCACCGGTCCCTCGCCGCCGTTGATGCGCTCGAGCAGCAGCTGGGCCGCCTCGGTGCCGAGCTGGTAGTGCGGGAAGCGGACCGTCGTCAGCGGCGGACGGAGCCGGTCGATGAACGGCATGTCGTTGAAGCCGATGACGGACAGGTCGTCCGGGCATTGCAGCGTGGTCTCATCGAACGCCGCGTAGCAGCCCACCGCGAGCATGTCGTTGGCCGCCGCGATCGCGGTGAACGCGGCGTCGTCGCCCGACTCGCGGCGCGCGAGCAGTTCGCGGCAGCACTTGGCGCCTTCCTCCACGGTGTACCGGCTGGCATAGGTGACGAGATCCTCGTTTACGGTGAGCCGGTGCTGCGCCATACCGTCCCGGAACCCGCGTAGCCGGCTCACGCCGGTCGAGGCCTCCTGCGGCCCGGCGATGTGGGCGATGCGGGCGTGGCCGAGCCGGGCCAGGTGCGCGACCGCCATCCTCGCGCCCTGCTCGTTGTCCACCGATACCGACGGGAAACTGTAGTCCTGGGACAGCCGGTTCATCAGCACGACCGGCAGTTCCGCCGCCGCGGCCTCGGCGAGCATCCGGTCATGCAGCGTCGCGGTGGCCATCACGAACCCGTCCACGTGCCGCGCCCGCATCTGCTCGAAGAGCATCCGCTCCCGGTTGGCGTCCGCGTCCGTGTTGCCGAGAAGCGCCACATACCCGGCCGCGGCCAGCTTGTCCTCCAGCCCTCGCACGATGGGCGGGAACAGCGGGTTGTTGAGGTCGGGAATCAGCACCCCGACGGTATGCGATCGCCGGGTCCGCAGGCTGCGAGCCACCGGGTTCGGCCGGTACCCGAGCTTGGCCGCCGCGGCGGCCACGCGGCGCGCGGTGTCCTCGCTCACCAGCAGCCGGGTCTCCGGATTAAGGGCGCGCGAAGCCGTCGCCGGGTGCACCCGCGCGGCAGCGGCGACATCCCGCAAGGTAGCGGGCCGGTCAGCCATAACGGATCACGCTCCTCTTCACCAGGGGATGCCATCCCCCGAGCCCCCGGCCAAGGGCAAGGGCCTCGGACCTCCCTCCCTGTGGCGAAGCCAAGCCTATCCTTCCAGCTACCTGAATCGCAGCCCACGACGCTCGCGGCGTGGCGCAGGTCTGAACGGGGCACATTCCGGGCGGGCGAGCCGCGGGAGCGTACCCTGGCCGGGAGGCCAGAGCCGAGGGAGACCAGTATGCCGTTGCATAAGAGGATCGACGAGGATGCCGAGATCGAGGTCAACCCCATGTGCATCCGGGAGATGAGCGCCGAGGTTCCTCGCTTCCGCATCCCGCCGAGAGGAATGCTGCCCAGCACCGCGCTGCAGGTTGTGCGGGACGAGCTGATCCTGGACGGGAACGCCCGGCTGAACCTGGCCACGTTCGTCACCACCTGGATGGAGCCCGAGGCGGAGCGGCTGATGGCGGAGTGCTTCGACAAGAACATGATCGATAAGGATGAATACCCGCAGACCGCAGAGCTGGAGCGGCGGTGCGTGAACATCCTCAGTAACCTGTGGCACGCGCCGGACGGCAGCGACGCACCCGGCTGCTCCACCACCGGATCCAGCGAGGGGTGCATGCTCGGCGGCATGGCCCTGCTGTGGCGGTGGCGGGCCAGGCGCCGCGCCGCTGGGCTCGACGTGAGCAAGCCCAACCTGGTCATGGGCGCGAACGTGCAGGTCTGCTGGAAGAAGTTCTGCCGGTACTGGCAGGTCGAGCCCCGGCTGGTACCGATGGAGCCCGGCCGGCTGCACCTGCGCGGGGCGGAGGCCGCGGCGCAGTGCGACGAGAACACCATCGGGGTCGTCGCCATCATGGGGTCGACGATGGATGGATCGTACGAGCCGGTCGCCGGGATCTCGGCCGCCCTCGATCAGCTCGCCGCCTCGGGCGGCCCCGATGTGCAGGTGCATGTGGACGCGGCGTCCGGCGGCTTTGTCGCACCGTTCATCCAGCCGGGCCTGGTGTGGGACTTCCGGGTGCCCCGGGTGGCGTCGATCAACGCGTCCGGTCACAAGTACGGGCTCGTCTACCCGGGCGTCGGGTGGATCGTGTGGCGGGATTCCGGCTCCCTGCCCGAGGACCTCGTATTCCGGGTGAACTACCTGGGCGGGGACATGCCCACGTTCGCCCTGAACTTCTCGCGGCCGGGCGCGCAGGTCGCGGCGCAGTACTACAACTTCCTCCGGCTCGGCTTCGAGGGATACCGGAAGGTGCAGCAGACCTGCCAGGACGTGGCTATGTACCTGTCCGGCGAGATCGCCAAGATAGGGGCATTCGAGCTGCTCACCGACGGCAGCGAACTCCCGGTGTTCGCGTACAAGATCCGGGACGACGTGACCGGCTACAACGTGTTCGATGTATCGGAACGGCTGCGCATGCGCGGGTGGCAGGTGCCGGCCTACACGTTCCCGGAGAACCTGACCGGCACAGCGGTGATGCGCATCGTGGTGCGGAACGGATTCAGCAAGGACATGGCCGGGATGCTGCTGGACGATCTGCGACAGCAGGTGGCGCTGCTCGACGCGCACCCGCACTCCCACGTGCCGCTGGCGGCCCAGCGGGCGGGCTTCGCCCACTAGGCCAAGGGCCTGCCCCTCGTCCAGCCGCTATGGTGTCAGGACGATCTTTCCGATGGCGGTGCGCGCATCGAAGCGCCGGTGGGCTTCGGCCGCCTCCTCCAGCGGCTCGACACGCCACGCATGCATTATGCATAATAGATGCATGGCGTTGATTCAGATCCGGGACGTCCCTGAGCCCGTCCGGGACGAGCTTGCCAGGAAGGCCGCGGCTGCCGGGCAGTCTATGCAGTCCTACCTGCTGGGTGAGCTAACCAGGCTGGCCGAGCGGCCAAGCATGGCCGAGATCGTCAGGCGAGCACAGGCCCGGGCCAAGGCCAGCGGGTCGACTGTGACGATGGGCGATGCTGTCGCCGCGGTGCGGGCCGCCCGGGACCGGCAGGAGCCGTGAACGGCTACGTTCTTGACGTGTCCGTCGCGGTGACCGCGCTTACTGAGCCGGGGAGCCCGGCCGCTGAATTGCTCTCCGGAGACGACGCGGTCTTCCAGGTTCCCTCCATTTTCGACGCCGAGGTGCTCAGCGCCCTTCGCGGCCTGGTCCGGGGCGGGAAGTTCGACCGCGCCGCGGCAGCCGACCTCGTCACCGACCTGATGGTGCTTCCCGTCGAGCGGTGGCACATGTCCCCGCTGCTCCCGCGCATGTGGGAACTGCGCGAGAACCTGACACCGTACGATGCCGCCTACGTGGCCCTGGCTGAGATGACTGGAACTGTCCTGGTCACGGGGGATGAGCGCATCACGGCATCGCCCGCAGCCCGCTGCGCCATCCAGATCATCAAGTAGCGCTATCGAGATCACCAAGCAAGCCGGTTGAGCTGGCCGAGGAAGTGCTGCCAGCCCGCGGCGTGGATCTGTTCCTGACCGGGCGGAAGGCCGCGGTGAACGAGGCGCAGGCGGGTGCCGACGCCGGCCGGAGTGAGGGTGAACTCCACCTGGGTGGCGCCCGGCGGCATCTCGGCGTTGCCGGCCACGCCCCAGCTGACCAGGATGCGCCGCGGCGCGTCGATCTCCAGGTACTGGCCGCGGACGGGTACGCCGTTTATGTCGACCTCGAAGGCACCGCCGGGGACCGGCTTGAGGACAGCGTGCTGGCCCATCCACCGGATCATGGCGGCCGGGTCAGTCAGGTGCCGGAAGACCTCCCCGACCGGGGCGGGAAGGTCTACCTCGGTGACGAACTGGTCAGTCACGGCTCTGTTCCTGCCCGGCGGCCTGGTCACCGGGCTGCTGGAGCGCAGTGCCGAGCCGGGCCAGGTGCTCGGCCCAGAAGCCGGCCAGGAACTCCTGCACCGCGGCGAAGCCGGCCGGGTTGACGACGAACAGGTGGCGGGTGCCCTCCCGTCGCTCGTCGACCAGGCCGGCCTCGTGCAGGACCTTCAGGTGCCGGGAGACCGCCTGCGGCGTGATGTCGAGGTGCCCGGCGATATCGCCGACCGGGCGCGGATCGTCGGCGACCAGCGTGAGGATGGCGCGGCGGTGCGGTTCGGCGAGCGCCTTCAGCGCCGCGTCCGGGTTCACGGCTGGCGGCCGAGGAAGGCCACCAGCCGGTCGGTCACCGGGGCGCCGGCTGGGACGGCCAGGGCGGGGGCGATCCGCGAGGCCCGGCTTTCCGGGGTGGCAAGAGCTTGCCCAGCGAACTCCAGCACGTGCGCGGCCAGGCGGCCATCCAGGTCGGCTGGCTGCCCGGTGGCCCTGGCCAGGTCCCATCCGTGTACGAGCATGTCCAGCGTGGTGAATCCGGCCAGGGCCGGGCCGGGCATCTCGCCCAGCGGGGTGACATGGATCCGGGTGAGGGCATCGCCCGCGCTCGCGGCGGCCAGCGCCGCGGCGGAGGCCTCCGCGTAGGCCGCGACCGGGTCGTCGCCGGCCAGGTCGACGGGGGGCAGGCCGCCGGGCGCCATCGGATAGCGCGGCGCCTGATCGCCGAGCAGGCCCTCGGCCAGCCACAAGGTGCCGATCACGTGGCTGAGCAAGGCGCGAACGTCCCACTCGGCACACGGGGTAGGGGCATCCAGCTGGCTGGCGGACGTTGCCTTGACGACATCGGCGGTCGAGGCGACCGCCCGCTCGAACGCGGTGAACAGTTCCATCGGGACTCCTGATGAGTGGTATCGGAAGGATCGGCGCCTGGCACCGCACCTTACTACAATCAATCGATTGCGCAACAGTATGATTTATAAAAGAACTGGTTGCGTTCCGCGGTCACGCCAGCCCGATGGCCGGGTCGCGGGCGCATGGGAAAGGATGGGTAGGGAACGACGGCGACGGCAAGCCAATGGCAAAGGAGCCGATGATGACGACGCTGCGCAGCTACGTGTATGGCACTTGGATAACTCCGGCGGACGAAGGGCGGCCGGTGCTGGACGCGGTCACCGGTGCCGAGGTCGCCCGGGTGTCGTCCAAAGGCGTCGACTTCGCCGGCGCACTCAGCCACGGCCGGGGCACCGGCGGTCCGGCTCTGCGCGAGCTCACCTTCCACCAGCGCGCGGCGCTGCTCAAGGAACTCGGCCTGAAGCTCCGCGACCACCGGCGGGAGCTGTACGACCTGTCCGCCCGCGCCGGCGCCACGCTCTACGACGCCAGGTTCGACGTCGACGGCGGTATCGGGGTGCTGCTCAGCTATGCGAGCAAGGCCAAGCGGGAACTGCCCAACGACAGGATCTACACCGAAGGCGCGCCGGAACCGCTGGGCAAGGGCGGCACCTTCCTCGGCCAGCACATCCTGTCGCCACTGCGGGGCGTGGCCGTCCAGGTGAACGCGTTCAACTTCCCGGTCTGGGGTCCGCTGGAGAAGTTCGCGCCCGCGTTCATCGCCGGCGTGCCGAGCCTGGTCAAGCCCGCTACGCAGACCGCCTACCTGACCGCCCGGCTGGTCGAGCTGATCCTCGAGACCGGTCTGCTGCCCGAAGGCTCGCTGCAGCTCGTCTGCGGTGGCCTCGGCGACCTGTTCGATCATCTGACTGAGCAGGATCTCGTGTCCTTCACCGGGTCGGCGAGCACCGCCCAGCAACTGCGCACCCATCCGGCGATCGCCAGGAACTCGGTCCGGTTCAACGCCGAGGCGGACTCCCTCAACTGCTCGGTGCTCGGGCCCGATGCCATCCCTGGCACACCTGAGTTCGATCTGTACGCCGACCAGCTCGTCGCCGAGATGACGGTCAAGGCGGGGCAGAAGTGCACCGCGATCCGCCGGGCCCTGGTCCCGGCCGGCCTGGCCGGCGACGTGACCGAAGCGGTCCGCGACCGGCTGGCCAGGATAACGGTGGGCAGCCCGGCGGAGAAGAGCGTCCGGATGGGCGCCCTGGCCAGCATGGAGCAGCGCGAGGAAGTCCGCCGGAGCGTCAAGGCGCTGCTGGCCGCGGGACGCCTGGTGTTCGGGGACCCGGAACATGCCGATGTGACCGGCGCGGACCCCGGACGAGGCGCGTTCATGTCGCCGCTGCTGATCGTGGCCGACGACAGCCACCGCCAGGAGCCGCATGAGGTGGAGGCCTTCGGCCCGGTCAGCACGATCATGGGTTACCGGGACACTGCCGACGTCATCGAGCTGGCCGCCCGCGGCCGCGGCAGCCTGGCCGGCTCGATCGTCACCGCCGACCCGGGCTTCGCCCGCGACGTGGTCCTGGGCGTGGCCCCCTGGCACGGGCGCCTTCTGGTCCTGGACCGAGGCGACGCCGCCGAGTCCACCGGCCACGGCTCACCGCTGCCCATGCTGGTCCATGGCGGCCCCGGGCGGGCCGGCGGCGGCGAGGAGCTGGGGGGCATCCGCGGCGTCCTGCACCACATGCAGCGCACCGCGATCCAGGCGAGCCCGCGAGTGCTGTCGGAAGTCACCGGCCGCTGGGTACGCGGCGCGGAACGGGACACCGAGCGCGGCCACCCGTTCCGCAAGTCACTGGCCGAGCTGCGCGTCGGCGACACCGTGGCGGCCGGTCCGCGCCGGGTGACGCTGGCGGACATCGAGCACTTCGCCGAGTTCACCGGGGACACGTTCTACGCGCACATGGACGAGGAGGCGGCCCGCGCGAACCCGTTCTTCGACGGCCGGGTCGCCCACGGCTACCTGATCGTGTCGTTCGCCGCCGGACTGTTCGTCCAGCCTGACCCGGGCCCGGTGCTGGCCAACTACGGCCTGGAGAACCTGCGCTTTCTCACCCCGGTCTCCCCCGGCGACGAGCTGACCGTGACGCTGACCTGCAAGCAGATCACGCCGCGCGAGGACGCTGACTACGGCGAGGTGCGCTGGGATGCCGAGGTCGTCAACTCCGGCGGTAAGCCGGTCGCCACATACGACGTCCTCACGCTGGTCGCCAAGACCTGGCCGCCGGCCGTGCAGACGGGATAGGCGATCTGGCAGACCGGGTCACCCGGCGCGGCCGCGGCTATGTCGATACCGCGCGGGTACACCTCCCGCGGCGGACCCGCCACAGCCAGGCCGACCGTGCCGATCCAGTCCGCCACGGCGTCATAGGCGGACAGGATCTGCGGGAATTCGAGCTGGGCCCGGGTGACGGTGACGTATGCCTCCCGGTGCGCGTCCTCATGCCGGACAACCAGGTCCGGCGGGAGGGCGGCGGAGGACGGGACCGGAGCGCAGGCCTCGGCCGGCCCGTCGCTGTCCTCATTCACCTCGCCATGGAAGATGACGAACAGGTCCCCGTCGAGGCCGCCGTGCCGTCCCGCTGTCTCAGCTAGCCGGCCCAGGACGTCGGGCAGCCACTTCTTCAGTTCGGTGATCCGCAGGGCGCGCTTCTCGGCCAGCACCAGCTGCCCGGGCACATCGCGCTCCCGGACGTCACAGTCATGGCCGGATCCGGCACTGGTGCCCGACACCAGGCTGGTGCGCAGCCGGGCGACCAGCTCACGCTGAACCTCGAACCGGCTCTCCACGTCCGCCCAGTACGCCGCGAGCAGATCGGCGCCCTCCGGCCCGGGCGCGGAGATGATCTCGGCGACCTGCGCGAGCGGGATCCCGACCCGGCGCATCATCAGGATCAGCCGGGCGCGCAGCAGCTGGCTCTCGCGGTAGCGCCGGTACCCGGTGGCGGGATCGACGTGGGCGGGCCTGAGCAGGCCCGACCGGTCGTACAGCCGCAAGGCCTTGACGGACAGCCGGGAGCGGCGCGCGAACGCCCCGATGGTCAGTAGCCGATCGCGCGCCGCCGGTCCGGCGTCGCTCACGCATCAGACGTTAGCGCACGTCCTCGTCCTCGAGGCGGAATGCGAGCTCGGTGACCCATTTGGTCATGTCCGGCTCGCTGACCGGGTCGGAGTGATGGATCTCCAGCCTGCAGCCCCAGCGCTCGCCCTCCGGAGAGGGCGAAACGTCCCACTTCAGGCCCTTGGCCGCGGCCCAGTCGAGCAGTGCGGCCGTCGCGGCGCTCAGGGTCTCGGGGTGTCCTACGTGCCGTACCGTGGCGTACCGGCCCGCGGGCAGCACCCCGGCCCGCACCCGGTCATCCCCCGGCACGGGGGCCGCCACCGTGGTACCCGCCTCCACTTCAAGTTCCCGATCCATGTCGATCAGGTTGTACCTCCAGAACGGCGGCCCCGACGGCGGCGCGCCGCGGGCCGCCAGCCAGCCGAAGACCTCGCGGTTGAGCGGAGGAACGACGGTGCCCAGCGCCCGCATGGTGACCGACGCGGCGATGGCGACATAGGGCCGCTCGGGCAGTTCTACGATTTCCGGCTCTGTGGTCATCGCCCCATAGTCGACCCTGCCCCTGGGGCCGAGTCAACGGCCATTGACCTGGTATGCGATCTGCGACCATCGCATCGGGGGTGTCGTATGACCGACATCGGGAGCGTTCGCAGCACCACCGTCACCGAAACCGCGCCGGCGTGATCTTCGCCGCGGACGTGCCGCTGATCATCGCGTTCACCGTGGCCCGGTACTCGTCACCCCCGTACAGCCGTTAGGCCGAACGCGACCGCGTAGCGAGGGCCGAGCGTGCCGCCGACGTCGCCACGGCCGACCGCCACCGCGGGCGGCAGCGCGCGGGCGAGAACGCCGAGGAGTTCCTCGTCACCGGCCGGCCCGCCGACCGCGATCGCCTGGCTGGGCATCTCCCCGGAGGTCCGCAGAGCGCGCTTGATATTCAACTCAAGAACGGACTGTTTGATACCGAGCCGGATAGCCCGCCACTCGCCCGGCCCGTGGTCACGGTCGAAGGGCAGCAACCCGCCGGGACCGCGCACCGCCAGCATCCCGGCGGCTGACGCGGGAGCGCTCACATCCAGGAAGCCGCGCGTCCCGTCCTCGGCCTCGAACCGGGTGCCGCCGTCCACCCGGACGCACGGCCCCCGTTTGACCCAGTCGGCCGCCGCCCGCGGGATGCCGAGCGTCTGCGCCACCGCAGCGGTCAGCAACTCCCCCGCCCCGGCCAGCACCACATCCTCACCGGGGCCGATCAGGTCGATGGTCCCGGCGCCGAGGTCGATGACCAGCGCGTCGTGGCGGGCGCCCGGGGTGGTGAGCGCGCCCAGGCGGCTCGCCTCGGGTTCGGTGCACGGGCAGCGAACCGGCAACCCGAGCAGTTCCGCGAGGGTCTCGTCCGGGCGGGCATCGGCGGCCTTGCTGAGCGTGGCCACGAGCATGGCCCGCCCGATGCCGCCGCGCCGGGCCATGACCGTGTCGGCGATGGCGGACAGGTCCACCACGAACCGGTCGTCGACGGCCAGGTCGTTCACCCGCGGCTCATCCGGTTCATCAACGGCGGCGGGGGCGGGGGCGGTGCCGAGGCCGGCCACGGCGTTGGAGTAGTCGGCGAGCGACCGGCACAGGGCGGCGACCTCCCCGGAGTCCACGCCCAGCCTGGCGCCAAGCGCGACCGCGTCGGTCAGCAGGCCAAGAGGCTGCCCGAGCGGCCTGACCTCGACGGCCAGCAGTTCGCAGGCGGCGGCCGCGGCCACGTCGACCTGGTCGATGACCGGCACCTGGCACGGCCCCCCGTCCAGCGTCCTTCGCGGTCCCCGCTTCTTGCTGTTATCAGCGGGTCCCAGGCGGTTGGCGATCAGCACGCCCTCATCGCCCGCCACCAGCACGGCGCCTATCCTGGCTCCGGAACCGAACATGGCACGCAGCCGCGCGGCGGCGTCGGCGTACCCGATGCCATCCGGCACCAGCGCGACCGAGGTCTCCCCGTCGCGGGCGGATGGTGCGGAGGAAAGCAGCCACGGCTTGCCGACGCAGGCACCGATGCCGCCAGGCGTCGGCACGCCCGCCGCGAGTACCCGGAGCCGGCCGGTGGCTGAGGCGATCTCGGGGATGGTGATAACCGAGGTGTCTACCGGGCGCAGCGGGGCGATGCTCGCCTCGCCAACCGTGCAGCCGGCCTGCCGTTCGAGCCGGCGGACCAGGGCGGCGGCGGCGCGCAGCGAATCCGCCGAACCCTTCCGGCCGCGGGTCGGCACCCGGCCCGCGGCAAGGATCTTCTTGTCCGCCGCGAGCACCACCTCGGTGGTGGCGTTGCCGACGTCGACCCCGGCGATCACCGTCACGCCGACAGCCCGCGCCGGGCGTAGACCTCGGCCGCCTCCGCGATCAGGGCGGCGCAGCGCGGCAGACCGCGATCGGCCAGTGATCCGGCCAGCGCGGTGAGCTGCGCCCCGGTGGACCGGCCCGGTCGCAGCGCCTCGTAGATCGCGAGCACCTCGTCGTCGGGAAGCCGGGTAAGCTCGGCGGCCCGGCGCAGGTTCTCGGCCAGCTGGGGGTTCGCGTGCCGTTCGGCCACCCGAGCCTGCCGCTCCAGCGTCTCCGGGTGGATCCGCAGATCGGCTCCGGTTACCTCGCCCGCCACCATAGCCTCAACCGTCACATCAGCCACAGCCCGCCCGGACAGCGTCCGAGCCGGCCCGGGCGGATGGCTGTGGCATCCACCCGCATAGGACCGGGTGGATGCCACATTCATCCGGTTCACGTCGGACATCGCAGCTCCTCGGGGGGTGCGCCCGGGCGGACGTGGCGGCGTTCGAGTTCCATCAGGGCGATCACCACCGTGTGGTAGCGGGCCTCGATGGCCTCGTCAGAGTACGGGTTGCGGGCCGGGTCGGGCGTGCCGCCCTTGGCGTGCCGGGCCGCGTTCGCGCCCAGCAGGCGATACAGCTGCCGGGTGATGGTGGGCGCGACGGAGTAAAGCTCCAGGTTGGCCAGCGGCGCCAGGTCGCGGCGGTGGATGAGCGCCGTTCCCTTACCCTGCAAGCCGACGCCGATGCCCGATCCGGACAGGCGGGCGGCCGCGAGGCCGATCTGCCCGAGATCGACCGTGTCGCTGAACCGGACGACCCGGCCCGCGCAGCCCTCTTCCTCCAGGCCGACCAGGATCTCACGCAGGACATCGGGCACGGTGAGGCCGGACAGGCAGCGCCACACATCCCGGCCCACGGCCGGCGAGACACCGATCACCACGTCACGCGGATCGGCGCCGGACGCGGCCGGCCCGGCCGGGACCAGCAGCGACGGCTGGGCCGCCCCCGCCTGCTCCTGGAGCAGGTCAGCCACGCCGCGTTCCTGCCGGATGGCGTTGATCTCCGCCAGCCGTGGTCCGGATGGTTCATAGCCGGTCCCCGGGCCGGAGTAGTCGTTGGGATCGGTGACCAGGGAAAGCACCCGGAGCCGCTCATCGAAGATCGCGGACGTCTGCAGATGGTCACCGAGCAGGCGGGCCTGGACGAAGGCCACCGTACGTTCGGCCAGATCGGAATAGCCGCATTCATCCAAGGCGGTCACGATGTCGGTCACCATCAGCCCGCGCTGCCGGATGGACTGGGCGGCGGCCAGGACGGCGAGAGTGTCGGTCTCGCCGAGGTCCTTGGAGCCGACCGCGTCCACCGCCCGGGCGAGGTGCTCGTCGGTGAAGTCGGCCAGGCCCAGGTAGGCGTAGACGGCGCGGCAGGCCTGCGCGGCCTCAAGGCGGACCGCGGCGATCAGGTCCGCGGACGCCGTGCGCAGACCGCCGTCGACGCCCCAGTCGCGCTGCATGGCCAGGAAATCATCGATGTCTTCGGCGTTGAAATTGCTCGGGCCGAACATGTTGTCGTAGCGCTGGATCGACCCGAAGCCGCTGAACGCGAAGTCCGAGCCGGCCAGCACGATCGGCAGCGTGCGGGAGGTGCGGCGCATGTCGGACTCGCTCATCAGCGCGTCGTTACCTGAGCAGGACTCCAGGTTGCGCATCATCACCATGACGTTTTCCGCCATGAGCTCGCGCAGCCCGCTGGGCACGCTCGCGGCCACGCTGGCGCCGTCGATGCCGCCGTTCTGCACGCCCTGCGCGCCGATGGCCCGGGCCAGCGCGACGCACCTGGCCTCCAGGTAAAGCATGGACTTGCGCTCCGCGCCCGCCATGAGGACCTCGGCGCCGGCTCCGGACGACACCCGCATCTTCAGGCCGCGCGAGGCGTAGGCCGACGTCAGAAACGCCTTGGACCACGGCGTGTCGTCGCCGTCGCGGAACACCTGCTCGGTACCGTAGAGGGAGACGGTCTCGGCGTATGAGGTGAGGCCGCGCATGCCGAGTTCCAGCTCCTGCGCCTCCTCGACCGAGCACTGGATCAGCACGCCGGGGCTCGCCGCGACCGAACCGATCAGGCAGGCCACCGCGTTGCTCGGCGCGTCGGCCAGGACCGGCACGGTCGTCTCGATCTCACGGAAGCCGAACGCCGCGGCGGTGGCGGCGTCCGCGGCGAGCAGCAGCGGGTCGTCGAGCCGGTTGGTCACGTGGGCCTGGTTGGACGGCGTGCGGCGCGCGCGCAGCTTGGCCATGGCCATGCCGAGTTCGTGCGGCTTGAGCAGCGCGAGAACGCGGGCCAGCTTGGCCGGGGTGGCGCCGGCGCTCAGCCGGACAACCTCGTCGCGGGGCACCCGCGGATCGACCAGAAGCCGGGCGAACTCCACGTCGTCCAGGCCCATAGCCGCGGACGCGGCTTCGACGTCGATGCCGTGCCGGGCGATGAACGTGTCGATCGAGTCGAAGTCCGCCTCGGCGATGCCGTCCAGCTCGGTGACGCGGCCATCGGTGATGGTCAGGCTCGGCTCCGGGTCATACGGCGAGCGGAGCGCGACCAGGCCGAGGTCCGGGTTCTCCACCGCGAACCCGTCCAGGTTGACCGGCTGCCGGTCCATGAACCGGATGCGGCCTATTTCCCTCCGCGCCAAGGCCTCGCTGCGCTCGGCCGGCTTGGAGCCACGGCGGGAATCACCGCCCCTCCGGGACGGCAACCGCCGCGGCGCTCGCTGTCGCTCGCTCATTTCCCCCTCCGCGCCAAGGCTGTGTTTTCCTCCGCGCCAAGGCCTCGCTGTGTTGAATTGGCCTGGGCCTCCGGCCGCGGCGCTCGGCCGGCTTGGAGCCGCGGCGGGATTTGCCGCCCCTCCGGGACGGCAACCGCCGTGGCGCTCGCTGTCGCTCGCTCTTGCTCGTTCATCCGGCGACCTGCGCTCTCAGCTCGACGACGCGGGCGCGGTTGGCGGCGGTGGCCTGGGCACTGCCCGGGCCTTCGGTGGTGACCACGATGCGGGTGCGGTCGGCGCGGAACAGGTCGCGGGAGAACTCGATGGGCTCGCCGTCGGCGTCGGTGACCGTGCGGGTGATGGCCAGCAGCGGCGCGCCCGGTTCGATGTCCAGGATCATGGCCTCGTCCGGGGCGGCCAGGACGACCTCGATGCGTTCGGTGGCCTTGGCCGGCCTGACCTCGAAGTGATCCTCGATCAGCTCGTAGACCGAACCGCCGAGCGGCAGCTCCAGCAGGCCGGGGAAGCGCTTGGCGGGGAGCTTGCAGTTCTCCAGGGAGAACGGGCTGCCATCGGCCAGCCGGATGCGGACCAGGTCGACGACGAGCTCACCGGGCCGGGTGCGCAGCGCCTGGGCGGCGACGTCGCCGGGCTCGGCGAGCCGCGCGGACAGCACCCGGGTGCCCGCCACCACGCCCTGGCTGCGCAGCAGCGCGGGGACGCCGACGATACGGGACAGGTCGCGCTCGATCTTGCCCTTGGCCACGAATGTGCCGCCGCCCCGGCCCGGCACCCGGCGCACCATGCCGCTCTCCGCCAGGCCCGCCAGGGCCAGCCGGATCGTGGCGCGGCTGACCCCGAGATCAGCGGCCAGCCTCCGCTCGTCGCCCAGCCGCTGGCCAGGACGGTACTGGCCGCTGGTGATGCGGTCGGCCAGCGTGCGCCGCACGTCGTCGGGGGTGATCGTCATCCGACGGCCTCGGGGGACTCGGGCAGCACCTGGCCGCCGTCCACCACGATCGTCTGCCCGGTGATGTAACCGGCCTCGTCCGTCGCGAAGAACAACGCGGCATAGCCGATGTCGTCAACCGTGCCCAGCTTCTGCATCGGGATGGCCGACGTCATCTGGCTGGTGTAGTTGGCGCCGAGGTCGCCGAGGCCTTCGGTAGCGATGTTGCCGGGCAGCACCGCGTTGACCGTGACGCCGCTGGACGCCAGCTCGATCGCGGCGGTGCGCAGGAACCCGAGCTGGCCGGCCTTGCTCGCGCCGTAGGCTGTCCAGCCCGGGAAGCCGGTGATCGGCCCGGTAATCGAGGAGGTCAGGATGATCCGGCCATGGCCGGATTGCTTCAAAGCCGGCAGGCAGGCCTGCACGGTGAAGAACGTGCCCTTCAGGTTCACGTCCAGCACCAGGTCCAGCATGTCCTCGGTCAGTTCCTCCAGGCCTGCGCCGGGGAAGATGCCGGCGTTCGCGCACACCACGTCGGTGCCGCCGAACAGCTCGAGCGCCGTGGCGGCTATCCGGTCGCAGTCGGCCTTCCTGCTGACGTCGGCGGGGACGAAGTGCACGTCGCCGGGCAGGTCAGCGGCGGCCTTCTCCCCCGCGGCGGCGTCCCGGCCAGTGATCAGGACGCGCGCGTCGTTGCGGGCGAAGACGGCGGCGATGCCCTTGCCGATGCCACGGGTCCCGCCGGTGACCACCACCGCGCGGCCGGCGATCGAAGTGAACATGTCTTCTCCAGATATCAGTGCGTGCTCAGGTACCATTCCGCGAGGTCGCAGCTGTCGCGGGTGTAGCCGGCGCCGAGTTCGGCGGCGATGTCCACCGCCTGGTGGGAGCCGATCCAGGCGACCAGCAGAAGCCGGCGGAACAAGATGAACGTCCAGATCTCGGCCTGGTCGGCGGCGGTTATCCGGCCGCGGGCGCGATAGCCGGTGAGCCAGCTGTCGATGAGCCCCGGGACCATGGGATCGTGCTCGAAGAAGCTGACCGAGGTACCGAGGTCGTACAGGTACCAGCTGAAGCCGGAGTCGTCGAAGTCGATGACGCTGACCGCGCCGTCATGCACCAGCAGGTTGGCCAGCCGGGTGTCGGCGTGGACCAGTCCGTACCGCTCCGGGCCGGTGCCGTAGGCGGCCAGGCGCCGTTCGAGCTTCTCGTCCAGCCGGCCGAGGATCTCGCGTTCCGCCGGCCCGACGCCGACACCGTCCTGCCAGCGGCCCCACCGTGCCTGTTCGCCGAACGCCGCCGGGTAATCCCAGTGGAAGCGGGTGAACCACCCGGGCCGTCGCCATTCCCGGGCGTGTTCGTGCATCCGGGCGGTGATCTCGCCCAGCTCCGCGAAGTGCGTCACGCCGTCAACCGCGGACTCGGAAGGCTCGGTGCCGGGCAGGAACTCGAAGCGCACGCAGTGCCGCGAGCCGGTGCTGAATTTGCCTGGGCCTGCGGCCGCGGCGGTGACGACCCGGCGCCCGTCACGTGCGGCGAGCACCCGCGGCGTGCGCACCCCGGCCTCGGCCCGCAGGGCATCCATCCAGGCCAGCTCCGAGGCGATCTCGTCCCCGGTGTGGTAGCCGAGCCGGTGCACCCGCAGCACCGACGGGCCGTTATCGGGGTCCGTCACCAGGAACGTCGCGTTCTCCGAGACGTTGAGCAGCTCGATAGAGCTGTCCGGGTGGCAGTCGTACTCGCCCAGCGCGGCCCGGGCGCAGTCCCGCACCCGGTCCAGGACGTCCCCGCCCGCCGACAGGTCATGCAGATTACCCCTCCGCGCCAAGTCCTCGCTGTTTTCCCTCCGCGCCAAGGCCTCGCTGCGCTCGGCCGGCTTGGGGCCACGGCGGGAATTGCCGCCCCGTTGGGACGGCAACCGCCGCGGCGCTTCGCTTCGCTCGCTCATCGCTATCTGCCTTCGAGCGAACTGA
>JAFARZ010000197.1 GCA_019245115.1 Streptosporangiaceae bacterium
GGCGGGGACGCTGGGGCGGCGGGGACGCTGGGGCGGCGGGGACGCTGGGGCGGCGGGGACACTGAGGCGGCGGGGACGCTGGGGCGACGTGGACGCTGGGGCGACGTGGACGCTGGGGCGGCGGGGATGCGGGTAGGCCGATGCGCATGGTGGGGCGGATGCGCACGGGTGGGCCGATGCGCACGGTGGGGCGGATGGGTGGTGGGGGGAGTTGGGGGCTCAGGGGTTGAGCCGGCGCCGTTCGTGGTTAAGGGGGTTACTGCGGGTCGCCTACGGAAGCGAGGAGGGCGGCGCGGGCCTGGGATACCGCGGCGAGCATTGCGCCGCGCAGGACCGGCTCGTCGGGCACGGTGGTGGCCACGACGCGGGGGCGGGCCAGGCAGATGCGGGGGACCTCGGCCGCCACACGGGAAGCGAGCTCCTCTCCCCCGGCCCGGCCGACCGCGCCGCCGAGGACCACGAGGCCCGGGTCCAGGACCACCGACGCGGCCGCGGCGCCGAGCGCGACCCGATGGGCCAGTTCGTCGAGGAACGCCGCGCCGGAACTGCTGCCCGCCGAGGCCGGCGCCCCCGCCGAGGCCGACGCCGACGCCGAGGCGGCCGCCGAAGCCGAGACCGAGGCTACCGCGGCGGTGACCGCCTCCACCTCGTTGTCCGCGGTGAAGCCGAACCCGCGCGCCAGTTCGCGGACCGCCTTGCCGCCGGCCAGCGACTGCAGGCCCGCGTCGCCCGGGTGCTTGTCCCCGGCCGGCAGCGGCGCCCCGTGCACCGGCATCCATCCGATCTCACCGGCGGCGCCGGAGGAACCGCGCCGTACCTGGCCGCCGATCACCGTGGCCAGTCCGAGGCCGACGCCGATCCACATCAGCACGAAGTCATCCAGGCCCATGGCCGCACCGGCATCGCGCTCAGCCATCGCGGCCAGGTTCACGTCGTTCTCGATCGTGACCGGCTTGTGCAGCACCTCGCGGAGGCCGTCCAGCACGCCTTCGTGCCAGGCCGGCAGGTTGACCGCGAGGCGCGGGTCGCCGGTGCGCGGATCGAGCACACCCGGACTGCCGATAACCAGGGCCGACAGCCGGGACAGTTCGACGCCGGCCGAAGCGCAGGCCCGGTCCACGGCGCCACGGACCAGCCCGACCGGATCTTCCCCGCCGTTCGGATCCACGGTGACATCGGCCACCCGGCGGCCGGTCACATCCGCTACCGCGGCACTGACCAGGTCATATTCCAGAAACAGTCCGGCGACATAGGCGCTGGACGGCACCACCGAATACAACGCGGCGTTCGGCCCGCGGCCCCCGGCCTGCTCCCCCGCGACCGTCACCAGGCCGCGCTCTTCCAGCCGGGCCAGCATCTGGGACACTGTGACTTTGGACACACCGGTACGCTCGCTGATCTGCGCCCGGGTGAGCGGCTCGCCAGCCAGCAGCAGATCGAGCGCCGCCCGGTCGTTGAGCTCGCGCAGCAGGCTCGGCGTACCGGGACGGACCCGGTTGTCCGACTGCCCCGCGGCTTCCGGCTGACTCAGTGACTGACTCAGTGACTGGCTCAGTGACTCCATCGACGGTCCCTTCGTGAACCCAACGCCCCCATGACCATGACGCGTCAACCAACTGCTTGCATCACAGTCCGGAAGTGACTTATGTCTCTATCCGGCAACAGCTCTATCTTATAGGAAAGTTTCCGTTTAGTTTCTTACTCACGGCTCCTCATAAGTTTGATCGCCGAGGTCATCACCCGGAAGGAGTGCCAGTAGTGGGACTCAGAAAGTCAACCGCCGCGCTGGTCGCGTGCGGCGCCGCTGCGGCGCTGGCGATCGCCGGCTGCAGCTCCAGCAGTTCGCCAAGCACCGGGTCGACGGGATCTTCATCGTCGTCGGCCCCGGCTACCCTCACCGTCTGGCGGATGGGCGCGTCGGTGCCGGCCCAGGTCACCTGGATGAACACCGTGGTCTCCCAGTTCCACCAGCAGTTCCCCCAGTATAAGAACACCAAGGTCAACGTCGTGTGGGTGCCGTGGGGTAACCGTACGACGGACTGGAACACGGCGCTGACCAGCGGCAAGAACGCGCCGGACATCACCGAGCTCGGTAACACCGACACGCCGACCGAGGCCAGTCTCGGCGGGCTCGCCAACATCAGCAGCTTCGTGAACGCCTGGTCCGCCAAGTCCGGCCTGGTGCCGGGCATGCTGGCCAACGACACGCAGAACGGCAGCGTCTACGCCGTCCCGTGGTTCGGCGGCGTCCGCGGCGTGTGGTACCGCACCGACCAGTTCAAGAAGGCCGGTATCGCCAGCCCGCCGGCGACCTGGGCGGAGCTGGTCACCGACGCGCAGAAGCTGATGAAGGCCTACCCCGGCACGTACGGCATCGACGCGATCACCAACGACACGAACGCGTTCGCCAGCTTCGTCTGGGGCGCGGGCGGCGAGATCGCGACGCAGTCCGGCGGCCAGTGGACCGCCGACCTGACCTCGGCCGCCGACGAGGCGGCGATCAAGTACTACGTGTCGCTGTACAAGACCTACCACCTGTCGCCGTCCAAGTACATCGGCCAGACCGAGCTGGGCGTCACCGGCGCCACCTCGGGCGGCGCGAACGCCGACTTCGCGCTCGGCAAGCTGGACCTGTACATCGACGGGCCGTGGGCAACCGGCAACATGCCGCCCAACCCGGTGGACAAGGCCAACTGGGCTTCGTTCCCGATCCCCAGCCAGAACGGCCCGGACCCGGCGCCGGTCTTCGCCGGCGGCTCTGACCTGGCCGTGTTCAAGACCACCAAGAACCCGCAGGCCGCGTGGGACCTGATCTCGGTGATGGACAACGTGTCGAACTCCACCTCGTTCGCCACCGGGCAGAGCTTCTTCTTCCCGCCGTACACCACCGCCACGGGCACCAGCTACCCGGCGAGCAACCAGCTGATGGCCGGTTTCGCCAAGGCGGCGGTGAACTCGAAGATCGCCCCGCTGAACGCGAAGAACTGGGCGACGGCCGACAACGGCCAGTACAACATCATCCCGACCATGCTCAAGGCACTGATGAACGGCGCGGACTTCCAGTCCACGGTCGCCAAGGCGAACCAGCAGCTCCAGCAGGTGCTGAACACCGGCTCACAGAGCTAACCTCCGCATGGTGAAGACCAGTCCCGCTGACGGCCGGCCGGGGACGCTTACTCCCCCGGCCGGCCCCCGGCGCCCCGTCTCGGCGCGCCCGAGCAAGCAGAGCGTCGCGATCTGGATCCGACGGCACAAGCTCGCCCCCTACCTGCTGCTGATCCCGTCGCTGGTGCTGATCGGCGGCCTGGTGATCTGGCCGACGATCCAGATCGGCGTCTACTCATTCCAGAACGTCGGGCTGCCGCAGGTCGTCGGCGCCGAGCCGACGCAGTGGGTGGGATTCAGCAACTACTCGCAGATCCTGCACGACTCGGAGTTCTGGCTGTCCCTGCGGCTCAGCGTGTACTCGGCGGCGGTGATGATCCCGGTGACGCTGGTGCTCGGCACGCTGGTCGGGCTGCTGCTGAGCAAGCTCGGGCCGAAAATGCGGACGTTCGTGTCCTCGGTGGTCACGCTGGCCTGGGCTACTCCGCCGGTGACCGGGGCCATCCTGTTCATCTGGCTCGCCGATCCAGGCGACGGGGTGATCGACTGGTTCCTCAGCAAGCTGCCGCACTGGCTCGGCGGCGGCGCGCACTGGTCCAGCTTCAGCTGGACCAACTCGGCCTTCCCCGCGTACACGCTGATCATCGCGCTGGTGGTGTGGACCAGCTTCCCGTTCATCGCGATCAGCGTGCTGGCCGGGCTGCGCACGATACCGGCCGAGCTGCACGAATCCGCCCGGGTGGACGGGGCCGGGCCGTGGCGGATCTTCTGGCGGGTCACCTACCCGGTACTCAAGCCGCTGTTCCTGGTGCTGCTGCTGCTGTCGATCATCTGGGACTTCGGCGTGTTCACCCAGGTGTACCTGGTGATCGGCGGGATCGGCAACCGGGACGAGTTCAACCTCGGCGTCTACGGGTACTCCCGGGCGTTCACCCAGCCGCCCGCCTACAGCATCGGCTCGGCGCTGGCCTTCATCCTCACCATCATCCTGCTCATCATCACCGTCGGTTACGTGCGGGCATCGGTCCGGCAGGGGGCGATCCAGTGACTACCATCTCCGCATCGCTGCGGGCGCGCCGCGGCCGGAGGCCCAGGCCAATTCGGCACCGTGCTCCTCGCTGGTTCCGACGGGCCGGGCTGAACGTGCTCGGCCTGCTGGTCGCGCTGATCACGGTGTTCCCGATCCTGTGGATGATCTCCACCGCGCTGAAGCCGGCCAGCGAGTGGGTCACGCTGACCCCGCACCCGTTGCCCTACCATCCGACGCTGGGCAACTTCCGCGCGGTGTTCAACGGCAGCGTCACCAACGGCCTGACCTACTGGAACTTCCTGAAGAACAGCCTGTTCGTCACCATCGTGGCGGTCGCCGCTTCGTCGCTGGTCGCGCTGCTCGCCGCCATCGCGGTGGCCAGATTCAGATTCAGGTTCCGGACCACTTACCTGATCATGTTGCTGATCGTGCAGATGCTGCCGCAGCAGGCGCTGGTGATCGCGCTGTTCCTTGACTTCCGCTCGCTGAACCTGCTGGACAGCCTGGTCGGGCTGATCCTGGTGTACACCGCGTTCGCGGTGCCGGTGACGATCTGGATGCTGCGGAGCTTCGTGGCCTCGATCCCCCGCGACCTGGAGGAGGCGGCGGCCATTGACGGGGCCGGCTCGTGGACCGTGTTCCGGCGGATCCTGCTTCCGCTGGTCACGCCCGGCCTGGTCGCCACCAGCGTGTTCGCGATGATCTTCGCCTATAACGAGTTCATCTTCGCGCTCACCTTCCTCGGCACCGACACGGCGAAGTACACGCTGCCGATCTACGTGCAGTACTTCTTCGGCGCGCACGGCACCCAGTGGGGGCCGATCATGGCGGCGTCCACGCTGTTCACCATCCCGGTGATGGCGTTCTTCCTGCTGGTCCAGCGGCGCCTCGCCACCGGCCTGACCGCCGGGGCGGTGAAGGGGTGACTTCTTTCCTGGAGGCTGGCATCGACCCGGTCCTCGCCAAGCTGGCCGATGCGATCATCATCCCGCCGTTCCCAGGTATCGAGCCACCGCGGTGGATCCTCGAGGCGCTCGGTCGTGGCCTGGCCGGTGTAACCCTTTTTGGCACGAACGTCCTCGGTGACACCTCTGCGCTTACTTCCTCGCTGCGATCGGCTTGCGCTGACATGGAGCCGGTCATCGCCATCGACGAGGAGGGCGGCGATGTCACGCGGGTGGCGTACGCGGACGGTTCGCCGTATCCGGGCAACGCCGCGCTGGGCGCGGTGGACGACGTGGCGCTGACGCGTTCGGTGTACGCGGCGATCGGTCGTGACCTGGCTTTGCTTGGCATCAACCTGAACCTCGCGCCGTGCGCCGACGTGCTCGGCGACGGGGACAGCCCGGCCGTCGGCACCCGGTCGTTCGGCGCTGCCACGGAGGTGGTGGCGCGGCACACCGCGGCGGCGGTTTTTGGTTTGCAGGGAACCGGTGTCGCCGCGTGTGCGAAGCACTTCCCAGGCCACGGCAGCACCGGGACCGATTCGCATCACGCGATCGCCACGATCGCGGGGAGTCTTGACGATGTGTGGCGGCGCGACCTGCCCCCGTTCTCGGCGGCGATAAACGCGGGGGCCGCCGCCGTCATGCCCGGACACCTGCGGGTGCCGGAGCTGACCGGCGACCGGCCGGCCACGCTGTCGGCCGCGGCGATCACCGGGCTGCTGCGGGGTGAGCTCGGCTTCACCGGCGTGGTGATCTCCGACGCCCTGGAGATGAAGGCGACCAGTGCGGTCTTCGGCATTCCCGGTGCGGCGGCCCTGGCCGTGGCGGCCGGGGTCGACCTGCTGTGCCTGGGCCGGGACACCGGCTTCGAGGTGTACCGGGCGGTGCGGGCCGCGCTGGTCTCCGCGGTGGCTTCCGGTTCGTTGCCGGGATCACGCCTGGAGGAGGCGGCGGCCCGGGTGAGCGCCCTGCGGACCGGACTGCTCGCTTCCGTCCGCGTTCGCGCGGGGCGTCATGACCCACTTAGCGTGTCGAACGGGATCGGGCTGGTCGCGGCGCGGCGGGCTCTCCGCCTGTCCGGATCACGGCCCGAGGAGTCGTCGTTGCCCGCGGCGAACCCGCTGATCATCGAGGTGGAGCCGCGGGAGAACATCGCCGCCGGGGAGTTCGCCTGGGGGCTTGGTCCGTGGGCGCCGGTGCGCCGGGTGGACGTGGACGACCTGGATGTGGCTGAGATTCTCGCGGCGGCGGCCGGGCGCTCGCTGATCGTGGTGGTGCGGGACGCCGTCCACGCCAAGGCGATGCTAGGTGAGCTGCTCGCCGCGCGCCCGGACGCGATCCTGGTCGAGATGGGAGTCCCGCTGTGGACACCGCCGGCCGGTACCAGCTACCTGGCCACCTACGGGGCGTCCCGGGCCAGCGCCCAGGCCGCCGCCGAGATCCTCGGCCTCGTGTTATTTCGGGTTACTCCGGTCTGGCGCTGGCGTGAACCACTGGTAGCCGGATAGCCCTCCGAAACCTTCGCGCAGGTAGGCCGCGATCCGCAAGCTGTCAGGAATCGCCTGATCGGCCCCGACTATCGCGGACGTCTTCCCGGGCCAGGGCGCGGTGCTGGGGATGGTTCCGGGGGCGGTTCCAGGGGCGGTTCCGGGGGCGGTTCCGGACCCGGCGGGGTCCGGCTCGGTGATGGCGTCGGGCAGCCAGACGAGAGCCGTCAGCCCTCGCGGGGAGGATGGGCACAGCCGTACCCGGATGCCGTGCCGTGCCGCGAGGTGGGACACGGCGAACAGCCCCATGTGCCGCGATACCGACACGTCGGCCACCGGCGGGTTGTCGAGCCGCGAGTTCATCTCATCGAGCCGTTCGGCTGGGACACCGACCCCGCCGTCGCTGACATCGAGAAGCACCCCGCCGCTGGCCAGCCCATAGCCGGACGCATGGACCCGGGTGTTCTGGGGCGAGAAACTCACCGCGTTGTCGACCAGTTCGGCGAGCAGGTGCACCAGGTCGGTGGCCACCTGCCCGGCGACCGCGAGGCCGGGTTGCACATCCTGGACCACCCTGCGGTGCTGCTCGATCCCCGATACGGCGGCCTCGACCACCTCGGTCAGCGGCACCGAGCCTCTGCGCCTGCGGACAGCCTCGTAACCGGCCAGGACGAGCAGGTTTTCCGAATTCCTGCGCATCCGGGTGACCAGGTGATCGATGGTCGACAGCTCGGACAGCAGCTCAGGATCCCGTTCTTTCTGCCCGACCGAGGCGACCACATGCGCCAATCGCTCGATCAGCGACTGACTGCGCCGGGACAAGCTGACGAACATGGCGCTGACGTTGCGGCGCAGCAGGGCCTCGTTTCCCGCCAGCCGGACCGCCTCCTGGTGCACCAGGTCGAACGCGCGCGCGACCTGCCCGATTTCGTCGGTGGATTGCACTCCGATCGGCTCCACCTCCAGGCTCACATCGGGCTCCGGGGTCTCGGCCAGTTGCTGGACCCTGGCCGGCAGGCTCACCGTGGCGATTTCCAGCGCGCCCGCCTGGAGCCGCCGCAGCGGCAGAACCAGGGAGCGGGCCACGACCAGCGCCGCGATCAGCAGCAGGAGCAGGATCGTGCCGCTCAGTACGCCGGTGAGCCGCGCCGACCGCTCCGGACCTGCCGGCAGAGCCTGGCTCTGCGCGACGATGGAGGCCGCCAGCTGCGCCTCCACCATCCGCATCCGGGTGATCGTGTAGGACATGGCCGAATACCACTGCTGGGGTGCCGCGCCCGGCCCGATGCCCAGGTCGGTGGCGCTCGGCTCGCCGAGTTCGATGGCGTGCTGTTCCAGCAGCCTGGCCTGGTCAATCAGCTGCCCGGTCACCGTGTTGTCGAAATCCTGCTGATCCGCGAGTGAGGCCGATGCCTGGAACACGCCCAGGTCGCTGGCCTGAGCCGACTGCGCGTTGATCAGCTCCTGCAGGGCGCCGGGCTCGAAGCGCTGCTCGATGAGCGCGGCGTAGAGAATGCCGCGCTGCTGGGACGCCTGGTCCTCCATCCGGGACAGCGCGCTCAGCGTACGTACGCTGTCGGCCAGCGCGGAATCGTCGCTGCCCTGCGCCATCTCGTCGTTCAGCGTGAACAGGTCAGCGACCGCTTCCGAATAATCGTCGATCATCGGAAGCGACGGGAGCTGGGTATGTAGCGCCGCGTCACGCAGTCCGGTGAGATCGTTGATCCGGTCGACCACGTCGGTCACCTTGGCCCTGGTGCTCACCGGGAACGCGGCACCGATTCTCGCGGCCAGCGACCGCACCTGCGCCGCGTGAGCGTTGGTCACCGAGTACGCCTGCTGAAGGGACGTGAGCCCGGCAGCGGGCCGGCCGGCCGCGATGAACCCGGCCGTCTGGTCCCGCTCATCCTCCATCGCCTGCGCCAGGGTGGTGACCTGCTGACCGAGAGCGGCCAGCTGCGCCACGTGGCCGAACTCGGCTCTGGTATTGGCCGTGGCCGCCAGACGGAGGCCGCCAAGGACCATGTCAAGGACGACCGCGATCACCACCACGGCGATCAGCCGCCACGATATCGGCCAGTTCCGCCAGGCCAGCGCCCCGAGCCTCGGCACCCGGACCGCTGTCCGCTGCCCGGCCGCCTGAGCCGCGTGAGCGGCGCCCTGAGCCGCGTGACCGGCCGGCCGAGCCGCGTGACCGGCCGGCTGAGCCGCGTGACCGGCACCCTGAGCCGCGTGACCGGCAGGCGCCTTGCCCTTATGTACTCCAGCATGCCCCATCGTTTTTATATCCTTGCTGGCTGTACGTTCTTTTCCGAATGCTTGATGAATGCCGCGCATTAACGCCAAACGGGTACCCCAGGCCAGCACCGTCCCGTGATCGGAACAAAGTAACTGCTTCCACACCCTAATCCAGGCGTACGTGGCATACTTGGCGAAGCCATGAAATTTACGATCTGTCATGACGTGTCCTAATTAAGTCATTATCGGTCGCGGGAATGCCAAAGTGGTGAAAATCAGACAACAGTCGAGAAATTCATGAAAAGCCGCATTGCCGCACAGTTCGCGGTGGCTGCCGCGATGATCCTGGTCGGTGCCGGATGCACGAGTTCTTCGTCCGTACCCTCAGGCGGCGCCCCGAGCCTGACGCACGTGAGCGTCGGCGTTCTTCCGATCATCGACAACGCGCCGGTCTTCATCGCGCTACAGCGCGGGCTGTTTCACCAGCAGGGCCTGGATGTCACACCGGTGGTGCTCCCCAGCGGCGAGCTCGCCACCGAGGAGTTGCTCTCCGGCAAGCTGCAGTTCGCTTTCAGTAACTATGTGACCACCATCCAGGCCGCCAGCCAGGGAGCGAAGCTTCAGGTGGTGGCGGATGGCGCGGAGACTCTGCCCAACACCAACGTCATCATGATCGCGAAGGGCTCGGCGATCCATCACGTCCAGGATCTGCGGGGGAAGACGATCGCAGTCAACGCGCGCGGCAACATCGGGTCGCTGATGATTGACTCCGCTCTTGAGACATATGGTGTCCCGGTGAATTCGGTCAGGTTCACGGTGATCCCGTTCCCGCAGATGGCAGCCGCTCTTGGAGATCATTCGGTGGACGCGGCGTGGATGGCTGAGCCGTTCGTAACGGAATCAGGCGAGCAGATCGGCGCGGAGGAGCTGGCCGACACCACAGCCGGCGCGATGGCGGACTTCCCGATCGCCGGTTACGACGCGCTGCGCGGCTTCGCCCAGCAGCACCCGGCGACGGTGGCCGCGTTCCAGCGGGCGATCGTGCAGGCGCAGGCACTGGCGGCCGACCGGTCGGTCGTCGAGAAGGCCCTGCCGACCTACATCGACGGGATGACGCCGCCGGTCATCTCGGCGGTGCACCTGGATTCCTATCCCACATCGCTGAGCCAGGCCCGCCTGCAACGGGTGGCGAACACGATGCTTCTGGCTGGGATGCTCCGCCAGTCATTCAGCGTGAACCAACTCCTCGCACCATGACCTAGCCTCCCGAGGTCGTCACGTACGCCCCGCGCCGGAAGATTAGGGTTTCGCGTGGGAACAAAGGGCCGCCGACAACCGCGCCCTTTCCCCACCACCTGCCACCCGCCGTAGGCTGGGGTGGATGCTGAAGGGGATGGTTGGCGCAACCTACCCCTTGGGAGGGGATCATTGGCGCAACGTCCCCCTTGTTGCCCCAGGTTAATGTGACAAATTGCAGCTCTGAGCGGCCGGTCGGTCAATTCTGCCGCATCCTTGAACAGGCACCTCAGGTTTAACTTCGCGCTTGAACCGCCGCCATCTTCCAGTTCGACTTGTCACCCGCTACGTCACACATGTCACCCGCTACGTCGAATCACTGCCCGGAAATGCGGCGTATGTCCAGCACTACCGGGTGACCTCTCGACTGGGACGGGTGACAAGTCGCAGGACGGCTACATCGGCAGGCGGGCAGTGCGAGCGGCTTGCCCGGGAAGGTGTGGTTATCACATGGGCGGCGCAGGCGATTGCCGCGGGCGCGCCCGGAGGTTAAAGCTCAAGTTAGTCCGGAGCGGGTGGGCCCAGCTCGGTGAGCAGGTTCTTGTTCCAGGTGAGGATTTCGTAGGTCTTGTAGTGGTACACGTGCGCGGGAGGACCGAAGCCGACCGTTGCCTGCGCCATTGTCATGTAGTCGAGCTGGGCCGGACTGTTGAGCAGCACGACGAAGGTGGCGTTGTGCGCACGCGGGTCGTACCAGCTCGCGTCGAATTCGTGCGGGCCGGGGGCCAGCCGGGACGGCAGGGTGACGACCGGGCGGACGGCCACGTTGTTACCGGCCGCAAGCGTCGTGGAGTTGGCCAGGCCGTACTCGGCGAGACCGTAAGTGAGCCCGTGCTGGCTCAGCCAGCCGGCCAGGTCCTGGCCCACGCCGGGCACCGAAGGCTTGCTGGCCGCGTAGCCGAGCGCCGTCAGGTAGCCGGCCAGCACGATCGCCAGCGCGGCGGCCAGAGCCGTATAGAGCCGCCGGGCGCGCTCGCCGAGGCGCGCGTGGTCCGTCAGGTTGCGGACCAGCAGCGGGCCCACCAGGCGGCCGGCCAGCACCGCGCCGGCCGGCAGGACGCCAGCCATCTCGCGGACGCTCCAGTAGGCGCTCGGCTTGCCGCTGAGCAGGTAGGCGCCGACGTTCAGCACGATGCTGACCGCCAGCACCTGCGCGATGAGGTCGTCGGCGCGGAAGAACCGGCGGAAAGCCAGCCATAGCGCCCATACGGCCAGGGCCACGCCGACCAGGTGGAGTATGGCGAACGCCAGGTCCCAGCCGTGCGGCGGCCCCTGGAAGTTGGCGCCGTACAGGCCGAGGATGCCGTCGGTGGCCAGCCGGATATGGGTCGGAAACTGGCCCGGGCTGGCCAGCCCGGTTCCCACGGGAAGGACGGTGTAGCCGCCCAGGGCGTGAATCAGCTTGACGACGATCTCAGTCACTGGGTACGACAGCACCGCCGCGACGGCCAGTGAGATCTCGAACCACACGGTGCGCAGGGCATCTGGCCGCCAGGCCTGCCGTGGCATGTCGCGCCAGGGCATGGCCTGGCGCCAGGCGCGGAGGGCCCGGGCGGCACAGACCAGCGCCAGCGGCAGGACGCCGATCAGCAGGACGATCTTGTCGGCAATCCCGATCCAGGTGAGCAGTATGCCCATCAGGACCGGTGTGTACCAGCGGCGGGGCGCCCGGTCCAGGACCAGCCAGGTAAGGAGCATCGGTACCTGGGTGCCGATGTGGTCCGGCTGGAACAGCACGATGAACACGCCGGCGCCGGGCTCGGGCGCCACCAGGATCCCGGCCGCGATGACCATGCGGACCACGGCCTCCCGGCCGGTGGCACGCCCTTTGGCCAGCACCGCCGCCAGCGGCACGAGCAGCGCGTAGGACAAGGCGGCCGCGACGTGCAGCACGTCGGCGTTGAGGCCGCGGATCGCCTCGACGATCAGGTACTCGGGCAGTTCGGTGGTGTAGAACGAGACGTCCGTGACGGTCCAGCCGCGCAGCAGCAGGTTCCCGTGCAGCATGTCCCATGCCTGCAGCGCGTTCGAGGCACCGTCCGACTCCACCCGCTGGGTCCGCGACACATGCAGGTAGGCGATCCACAAGACGATGACAGCCACGGCGAACAGCGCCGTGCCCCAGGCCCACGCCAGCCGCCGACCCGCCGCTCGCCGCGTCTGCGCCGCCATCGCGGCGGTCTGTGCGGGCGCGCTGGCGACCGGCTGACCTGCTTCTGGCATAGGCACGCTCCTACCTGGTGACCACTAGCCCGCTGCGAGGCTATTACACCGAAGCAGCCTCGTGGATCGCGGTCCAGACTTTCTCCGGGGTCAGCGGCATGTCCAGGTGCCGCACCCCGTACGGCGCCAGCGCGTCCATGACGGCGTTGACGACGGCGGGTGTGACGCCGATAGTACCGCTTTCCCCCATGCCCTTGACGCCCAGCGGGTTCAGCGGGGACGGGGTCTCCAGCCGGTATGACTCAATGACCGGCACCTGCTTCGCCGACGGGATCGCGTAATCCATCAGGGACGCGGTCAGCGGCTGACCGTCCTCGTCGTAGCGGACCGCCTCGAACAGGGCCTGCCCGACCCCCTGCGCGACGCCTCCGTGCACCTGCCCTTCCAGCAGCAGCGGGTTGATGACCCGTCCGCAGTCGTCGACCGCGATGACCCGGTCGATCCGGATCCGGCCGGTGCCGGGATCGATGTCGACCACGCACACATAGCAGCCGAACGCGTACGTCTCGCCCGTCACGTCCGCGGCGGCTGTCGCCGACAGGCCGCCCAGCCGCCGGGCGGCTTCGGCCAGCGGCATCGGCGCGTCGACCCGGCGCGCCGCAGCGAGCACCGCCTCGCAGGCCCGCAGCACCGCGCTGCCGCCCGCCACCGTGCTACGCGACCCGAACGTGCCGTAACCGAACGGCGCCGTATCCGTGTCACCGAAGACCACTCGCACATCGGCGAACGGTACTCCGAGCAGCTCCGCCGCCAGCTGGGCGAACGCTGTCTGGTGCCCCTGCCCGTGCCCGCTGGTGCCCACCGCCACGGTGACCGCGCCGGACGGGTCCACCGTGACCGTCGCCTGGTCCCCGTGAACGCCCGGCATGATGCCGCCCGGCTCGACGAAGCAGCACATGCCCACGCCAGCCACCCGGCCCGCCGCCCGGGCGGCCGCCTGTGCCCGCCGCAGCTCCCGGTAGCTTTCCAGCGCCTTGTCCAGCGCGGCCCGGTAGTCGCCGCTGTCGTAGGTCAGCCCGGTCCGGGTACGGAACGGGAACTGGTCCGGCGAGATGAAGTTGCGGCGACGTACCTCCGCGGGATCGAGACCGGTCTCCCCCGCCACCAGGTCCACCAGCCGTTCGGTGAAGTACGCCGCCTCCGGCCGGCCAGCGCCGCGGTACGGTCCGATCGGCGTGGCGTTGGTCAGTACGCCTACGATCTCGACGTCGACGGCGCCGATGTCGTAGCACTGGCCGAGCAGCGGGCCCATCCGGTTGCGCGCGGTACTGAGGGCGTTCGGCGTCAGGTACGCGCCAACGCCTATGTGCACGGTGCCGCGGATCGCGCTGATCCGTCCGTCCGCCGTGACGGCCATCTCCAGCTCGGCGACCTGATCCCGGCCGTGGGTGGTGGCCAGGAACGATTCGCCGCGTTCCTCGATCCACTTCACCGGGCGGCCGAGCAGCCGGGCCGCGGCGATCACCGCCACCTGGTCCGGGTACAGCGGCCCCTTGGCGCCGAAGCCGCCGCCCACATCGCCCGCCACGACCCTGATGTCCTCGGCCGGGAGGCCGAACATCCCGGCCAGCCACGTCCGGACCCCGTGTGGCCGTTGCGTGCCGATCCGTACGTCCAGCCGCCCGTCGATAACCTGCGCGAGCACGCCGCGCGGCTCGAGCGCCACCGGCGCGACCCGCTGGCTGACCATCCGCTGCCCCACGCGATGCGCCGCGTCCGCGAACGCCCGGTCCGCGTCCCCTCCGGTCAGCCGCTCCCGGAAACAGACGTTTCCCGACGCGGCGCTGAATTGGCCTGGGCCTCCGGCCGCGGCGTGCAACACCGGCGCACCTGGCGCGGCGGCCGCCACCGGATCGGTGACCGCGGGCAGTGTGTCGTAGTCCACCGACACCAGTTCCGCCGCGTCCGCGGCCTTGGCGGCCGAGTCCGCCACCACCAGCGCCACCGGCTCCCCGGCCCACCGGACCCGGTCGCCGGCCGCCCGCAGCAACGGGAACTCCAGCCCGGGCAGGCCAGGCGGCCCCGGCAACGGCCCGACATCGCGCATGTCGGCCGCGGTGAACACCCCGGCCACACCTGGCGCGCCGGCCGCCTCCGACACGTCAAGCGCCGTGATCTCCGCATGAGCCACCGGGCTGCGGACCACGAACGCGTGCAGCAGTCCCGGCACCGTGACGTCGTCGACGTAGGTCCCGCGCCCCGCCAGCAGCGTGGCATCCTCTACCCGCCGGACGGCGTCACCGATACCTGTAATGAACTTTCTCCGGCTCGCATTAGTGCGCGGCGCAGTGCCCGCTGGGCCAGCACCTCGGCCAGGTGCAGCCGGAATGAGCCGCTGGCGTGGATGTCTTCGAGCGGCCGGGGCGCGCCGTCGCGGACCTGGGCGGCCGCGCCGTCCAGTACCGCGTCCACGGGCTCCTGACCGACCAGGGCCGCCTCCACCGCCCGCGCGCGGAACACCCGGCCCGCCACCCCGGTAACCGCGACACGGGCGCCGGTGATGGCGCCGGCCGCGCCGACCTCGACCGCCGCGCACACCCCGGCCAGCGGCAGATGGCTGGCCGACTGCTCGAACTTCTCGTACGCCTGCCCGGCCGCGGCCGGCGGTATGACGACCTCGGTGATCAGCTCGTCGTCGGCCAGGTCGGTGTCGAACACCCCGCGCAGGAAATCGTCGAGAGCCACCGTCCGGCTGCCGCCAGAACGGGCCACGGTGAGCGTGGCGTCCAGGGCCAGCAGGACGGCCGGCAGGTCGGCCGCCGGGTCGCCGTGGGCTATGGCGCCGCCGATCGTTCCCCTGGCTCGCACCTGCGGATCGGCCAGCACGCTCAGCGCGTCCGCCATGGCGGGAAACCGGCCGGCGAGGCGCGCATCCCGCTGCAGGGACCGGTACGTGGCGAGCGCGCCGACCCGGCCCGCCTCCGGGTCAACCGCCGCCAGCGAGGTCAGCCCGCCGATGTCGAGCAGCACGCTGGGCGTGGCCAGCCGCAGCTTCATCATCGGCAGCAGGCTCTGCCCGCCGGCCAGGATCTTGAGGTCGTCGTCTGATTCGCCATCGGCGAGCGCGTCGAGCGCCTCGGATACCGACCCGGCCCGCAGGTAACTGAACTCGGCGGGATACACCTCAGGTCTCCGCCGCGGCCGCCAGGACGGCGGCGACGATGTTCTGGTACCCGGTGCAGCGGCACAGGTTTCCGGCGAGTCCATCGCGGACGTCCGTCTCGGTCGGATCGGGGTTGTCGGCCAGCAGCTGCCGCACCGCCATGACCATGCCGGGCGTGCAGTACCCGCATTGAAGTCCGTGCTCGGCCCAGAACGCCCGCTGGATCGGGCCGTCGGCGAGGCCCTCGATCGTGGTAATTTCCTGGCCGTTCGCCTGGGCGGCCAGGATCGTGCAGGACTTGACGGCCACACCGCCCATGTCCACCGTGCAGGCGCCACACTGCGTGGTGTCGCAGCCCACGTGGGTTCCGGTCAGCCGCAGTTCGTCCCGGAGGAAATGAACCAGCAGGGTCCTGGCAGGCACCACGCGGCGGCAGGCCGACCCGTTGACGGTCATCTCGACGATGACTTCACGTTCACGCTGACCTGCCATGCCCCTCCTCTCCATCCCCCGCGGCGCAACACAAAAGGCCATTTTGGCCGGCGTCAATGCCAGAAAACTAGTGGGGTAACTGCATAATGGCGGTCATGCGACTATCAGCCCGAGCCGACTACGCGTTGCGCGCGGCGATCGAGCTCGCCGCCGCCAGTGACGGTCACGTCACCGCCGACCAGCTAGCCCGCGCCCAGCAGATTCCAGGGAAGTTTCTCGAGACCATACTCACCCAGCTCCGGCGCGCCGGCCTGGTCCGGAGCCAACGCGGGCCGGAAGGCGGCTTCTGGCTGGCCCGCCCGGCCGGCGAGATATCTCTGGCCGACATCATCAGGGCCATCGACGGCCAGCTCCTGGGGGTCCGGGGCGAACGCCCGGAAAACGTCACGTATCCGGGGGTTGCCGAGCCCCTGCAGCAGGTGTGGATCGCGCTACGTGCCAACGAACGAGCCGTGCTCGAGCAGGTCACGCTGGCCGACATCGTGTCAGGCAACCTCCCTGACACCATTCGCAACTTGACGGAGAACCCGAAAGCCTGGGTGTAATTCCTCAGACCGGCACCATGTCGGTGATGTCACGCGCGGGGCCGCCCGAGGTCTGTGTCAGCTCTGCCTGGGTCAGCTCACGCAGCAGAGCGGGTTCGCGCGGCATCTCCAGCACCGGCTCGCTCTGCAGCTCGGCCAACGCGAAATTATCCGAAACTTCACGGAAAACCTGGGAGAGCGGCGTACCAAGCGCGGTGCAGATGGCCTGGAGCAGCTCGGACGAGGCCTCCTTCTGACCGCGCTCCACCTCAGAAAGGTAGCCAAGGGAAACGCGCGCCGAAGCCGATACCTCGCGGAGGGTGCGACCCTGCCGCAGGCGCAGCCGACGCAGCACGTCACCCAGCAGCTGACGGAGCAGAACCATAGCCGCACTCCCTTCCCGAGGCAGACCTTCCCATCGCCGAACCGCCCACACCTCCACCGTACCTGCCTACGAGCCAACTCCGCGAGATCATAGCCACGCGTGTTCGCTCCTGGAGTAACGCTGTAATCACCGGGTATCTTCCCGGAGGCGTCCGAGCAGCAGCCCGAGCGCGTTCTCCACCGTCTGCCGGCGAATCTGGCCCCTGGTCCCGGTCAGGGCTATTGTCCTGACCACGGTGTCGCCGTCGGCACTCACGGCGATGTGTACCGTGCCGGGTGGCTGTCCGTCGGACGGGTCAGGACCCGCGACTCCGGTTGTAGCCAGACCAAAGTCAGCCCCGAGCCGCGTTCGAGCGCCCTCGGCCATCGCCGCCGCCACCGGCGGGTAGACCGCGCCGTGCCGGGCGAGCATCCGGGCGTCCACTCCGAGCAATTCGGCCTTCAGCTCCGTCGCATAGGTGACCACACCGCCCCGGAACGACGCCGAGGCGCCGGGTATGTCGGTGAGGGCGGCGGCGACCAGGCCGCCGGTCAGCGACTCCGCCACCGCGACCGTCCGGCCGGCCGCCTGTAGCAGTCCGTGGATCTGCCGAGACAGATCCCGCGCGGCTCTGCCCGCCGAAGAAACCGGACCAGCCACGCCTCACGCCTCCTTGGTGCCCGCGCGGTGCAGCCGCAGCGCGCGCAGCAGGTAGTCGACCCCGGTTACCACGGTGGCCACCACGGCCGCCGCCATAACGATCCCTCGCAAGATCGCGGGGATCCACGGGAGAATGTACAGGCATATCGCCACGACCTGCAGCAAGGTCTTGAGTTTGCCGCCGCGGCTGGCCGCGATCACCCCCTGACGGATCACCCAGAAACGCAGGCCAGTCACCCCGAGCTCGCGGACCATTATCACAGCGGTGACCCACCACTGCAGCTCGCCGAGTGCAGTCAGGCTGATCAGCGCCGCGCCGGTCAGGGCCTTGTCCGCGACCGGATCGGCGATCTTGCCGAAGTCGGTCACCAGCCCGCGGCTGCGGGCAAGCCGCCCGTCGAGCAGATCGGTCACCGAAGCGACACAGAACGCGGCGAACGCCACCACCCGCCAGGCCGTCCCCCCCTGGACCAGCCCCACCACCACGACCGGGATCAGAAGGATCCGGACGGCCGTGAGCCAGTTGGCCACGTTGTACAGGCTGATCTCGGTCTTCGCCGGGCCGGCCGGATTCACCGAGCTTCCGCCGTGAGGTCCACTCCCTCGGAACTGGTTACCTGAGCCTGGACGATCTCACCAACCGCGAGCGGCGTCTGCGACACGACCGTGGTGACACCGTCCACCTCCGGCGCCTGGTGCGCGGCCCGGCCTTCGTAGACACCCTCTTCCAGGCATTCCTCGATCAGCACATCGACGGCCTCACCGACGCGCTCGGCGGCCCGCTGAGCCATGAGCTCTTCGGCCAGATCGGCGAAGTCCTCGACCCGCCGGGCGATCTCCGCGTCGTCCAGCTTGCCCGGCAGCGTATCCGCTTCGGTGCCGTCCTCGTCCGAATAGCCGAAGATCCCGATGGCATCCAGCCGGGCGCTGCTCAGGAACAACTCGAGCTCGCGTAGGTCCTCGGCGGTCTCGCCTGGGAAGCCGACGATGAAGTTGGACCGCACTCCCGCTTCGGGGGCCAGTTCCCGGACCTGCCTGAGCAGTCCGAGGAAACGTGCGCGGTCGCCGAACCTGCGCATGGCCCGCAGCACCGGGCCGCTGGCGTGCTGGAACGACAGATCGAAGTACGGCGCCACGCCGGGAGTGGACGTCATGACCTCGATCAGGCCCGGCCGCACCTCGGCCGGCTGGAGGTAACTGATCCGCACCCGCGCCACCGTGGCCGCCAGATCCGGCAGGATCTCCTCGAGCAGCCGCAGGTTCCCCAGGTCCTTGCCATAGGACGTGGAATTCTCGCTGACCAGCAGGATCTCCTTCACCCCCTGGGCGGCCAGCCAGCTTGCCTCGGCCAGGATCTCGGGAGGGCGCCGGGAGACGAACGCGCCGCGGAAGGACGGGATCGCGCAGAACGAGCACCTGCGGTCACACCCCGAAGCGATCTTCAGCGGCGCGGCCACCCCCGTAGCCAGCCGCCGCCGCAGCCACGGCGGGCCGACATCGTCCCGGGCCCGCGACCGCTCCACCGGACTGATTGGCAACAGCTTGCGCCGGTCCTGAGGCGCATGCGCCTCCCGCCGACGGCCTGCCAGCACGTCATCCAGCCGGGCCCCGATATCCTCGTAGTCGTCGAAGCCGAGGATCTGCGCCTCGGGCAGCTCGGCGGCCAGCTCCGTGCCGTATCGCTCCGCCAGGCAGCCGACGGCCACCACCTTCGCGCCCGACTCCGACGCCGCCAGCAGCTCCTCGATCGACTCCTGCTTGGCCGCCTGGATGAAACCGCAGGTATTCACGAGAACGACGCCGGCTTCCCGGCCCTGCGCCGCTAGTTCCCATCCGGCGTCAGCCAGGCGCGCGGCGAGTTCCTCCGAGTCAACCTCGTTGCGCGCGCAACCGAGCGTGACAAGACTCACTGTCCTGGGAGTGGAACTGAAAGACACACGCAGAGCCTACTCGGCCTCCCACACCACCCTGCCGACGTCATGATCATGGGTCATTTGCGGGAATAGTTACCGCCTATGACCCATGATCATGGAAGGTGCCGGGTGGGGCTAGACGTTGGGCGGGCTTAGATTCATCGTGAGCACATTCGGCGTGTTCGTGTTCCGGCGCTTCCCGTCAACGGTGAGCACTACGCCGGGCGGATTGCCCAGCCTGAGGCTGACCGCCTGCTTCTCGGTCCAGCTCGCTGAGCCGCCGGCCGGCACCACCCCCATGTAAATCTGCGCACCGGTGTCCGCCCTGGTGATCAGGACCCAGCAATCCTGGAGCGCGGTCAGGTGGATCCGGACCTCGTGGCGCGGTGCCCGCGCTGGCGTATGCGTCGGACGGGGCGACGGCCGCGGGGTGGCCCGCAGCGCGGTCGCGTGCGGTGTCGTCCGCGCGGCGGCAGCTGCCTTATGGCTGTGCGAAGACACCAGATGATAGGCACTGAACCCGATGATGCCGAGCAACAGCACGACGACGATCATGCTCAGGCTGGGTGAGCGGCGTTCCCTGATCCTGATCGGCGTGGCGGGCTCGAACACGTCGGCGGCGGAGATGCTCCCGCCGACCGGGCCGTGTTCGGCGTCGTACTCCCTGATCAGCGGCTCTGAGTCAATACCCTCCGCGGTGGCGATGCTCCTGATGTGGCCGCGCGCGTAGAAATCGCCGCCGCATGCCGAGAAGTCATTGTTTTCGATACCGCGGATGATCGATTCTCGGATCCGGGTCCGCTGGCTTACCTGAGTAATGGTGAGACCGGCCTGACGGCGTGCCTCCGTCAGGGTGTCACCGATGCTCACGGCGCGCCTCCCGGGTGGTGTTGTACTGGGACCGTTACCAAGTGTAGGCACCACAGGGTGCAAGATCGGTGAAGCAAAGGTTGCGATTTCCCTGACTTACCGCGACCCCACTTATTGCGACGCTGACTTACCAGCCGCCTTACCCGCCGCGGAGAGAGCTAAGCGTCTGTTCGAGGTCGTCGGGCCGCACCAGGACGTCGCGGGCCTTCGAGCCCTCGCTCGGCCCCACGACGGACCGGCTTTCGAGCAGGTCCATCAGCCTGCCCGCCTTGGCAAAACCCACCCGCAGCTTGCGCTGGAGCATCGAGGTCGACCCGAACTGGGTGGTGATCACCAGCTCAGCCGCCTGCATCAGCAGCTCGAGGTCGTCGCCGATCTCCTCGTCGATGTCGCGCTTCTTCTCCGGTGCGGCGGCCACATCTTCCCGGTACGCCGGCTCCGCCTGCTTCTTGCAGTGCGCGACGATGTCCCGGATCTCCTTCTCCGAGACGTACGCGTTCTGCAGCCGGATCGGCTTGGACGCGCCCATCGGCAGGAAGAGCGCGTCGCCCTGCCCGACCAGCTTTTCGGCTCCGGGCTGGTCCAGGATGACCCGCGAGTCCGTGAGCGACGAGACGGCGAACGCCAGCCTGGACGGCACGTTCGCCTTGATCAGCCCGGTGACCACGTCGACCGACGGCCGCTGCGTGGCGATCACGAGGTGAATGCCGGCCGCCCGGGCCAGCTGGGTGATCCGCACGATCGCGTCTTCCACATCCCGCGGCGCGACCATCATCAGGTCGGCCAGCTCGTCGATGATCACCAGCAGGTACGGGTAAGGCAGGTACTCCCGCTCGCTGCCCGGCGGCGGCGCCAGCTTCCCGGCCCGCACCGCCTTGTTGAAGTCGTCCACGTGCCGGAAGCCGGACGCCGCCAGGTCGTCATAGCGGCGCTCCATCTCCCCGACCACCCACTCCAGCGCCTCGGCCGCCTTCTTCGGGCTGGTGATGATCGGCGTGATCAGGTGCGGGATGCCCTCGTAGATGGTCAGCTCGACCCGCTTGGGGTCAACCAGGATCATCCGCACCTCATCCGGCGTGGCGCGGGTCAGAATGGAGGTAATCAGGCCGTTCAGGCACACCGACTTACCGGCGCCGGTGGCGCCCGCGATCAGCACGTGCGGCATCTTGGCCAGGTTCGCCACCATCACCCGGCCCTCGACGTCCTTACCCAGGCCGACCACCATCGGATGGTGATCGCTGATCGCCACATCGGACTTGAGCACGTCGCCCAGGCTGACGATCTCCTTGTCCGCGTTGGGGATCTCCACCCCGATCGCCGACCGGCCGGGGATCGGCGACACGATCCGCACATCCGCGCTCTTCACCGCGTAGGCGATGTTCTTCTGCAACGCGGTGACCCGCTCCACCTTGACCGCGGGCCCGAGCTCGATCTCATACCGCGTCACCGTCGGTCCCCGGCTGAACCCGGTGACCTGCGCGTCCACATTGAACTGCTCGAGCACCTCGGACAACGCGGCCACGACGATGTCGTTCGCCCTGGTCCGTTGCTTCGGCGCGCTGCCCGGCCGCAGCAGCGCGGTGGGCGGCAGCGTGTACCCGTCGAGCGCCGCGCCGGTCAGCGTGAGCTGCTCCGGATTCCGCAGCGGCTCATGTGGCGCCGGGATCTTCACCTCGGGCTTGGGCGCCGGCGGCGGCTGAGGCGCCTCGTCGGCCGGCTCGTCGAAGCCCAGCTTGTCGAGCAGGCTCAGGTCGGGATCCTTGCCCGGCTTGCCGGGCTTGGCCCCTTCCACCAGCGGCGTGTCATAGGGCTTGACGTGATCGCCGGCCTCGATGGCCGGCCGGAGCCGGATCTGCTTGGCGATCTGCGCTCGGGTCCGGCGTACCGAGCTGCCCGTCGATTCTTCGTACTCCCCGTCTATCTCAAGGGAGTCAACATCATGCCGTTCGGTATGACCGAGGAGTTCGCGGAGGTCGGAGAGTCGCTCCGGGATACGGTGCAGCGGAGTACCGGTGATAACCAGCACTCCGAAGCCGGCCAGCAGTGCCAGCAGCGGGGCGGCCACCCATGGGGTGACCGCGGAGGCGAGCGGTCCGGCGGCCGCGTATCCGATGTAGCCGCCCGCCGCGCGTATGGTCGTGACGCCGTCGGACGGGTGCGGCGTGCCCTTGGCGATGTGGATCAGGCCGACCGCGCCGACCAGCAGCGCGGTCCAGCCGATGGCGGCGCGCGCCGTTTCCGAATTCCGGTCCGGATGCCGGAGGAACCGCCAGGCCAGCAGCCCGACCAGCAGCGGGAGCGCCCAGGCGAGAGACCCGAAGCCGCCCAGGAACAGGTACCGCAGGGCTCTGCCCACCGGATTGCCCATCCGCCACCAGACGCTGGCGGCCAGGACGATCGCCGCGCCCAGCGTGAGCAGCCCGACGCCGTCCCGGCGGTGGTGCGGATCGAGGTCGCGGGCGCCGCGGCCGACCGCGCGGACCGCGAACCCGACCGATCCGGCCACCAGCATCCAGGCGCCAAGCAGCGCCCGGCCGATCCAGGCGACCAGGATCATGAACGGGGACTGCGGCGGCGGGGTTTTACGGGTGTTCCTCGTGCCGGTCCTGGTGCCGCCGCGCTTGGCGGTACCGCGCTTGGCGTTACCGGGCCGTGTGCTGCTCGGTTTCCGCGACGCCGTCCCGCCGCGTGACCCGCTTCCCCCGCGCGGCGGTGCCTGACTGCGCATGGTCGACGTGGTCGACGTGGTCGTGGTCCGGCTGGCGGCCGGCCTGGGCGTCTTCCGGTTTCCCGGTGCCGGGCGTTCGCCGAAGCTCAGGGCGTCCAGGGCAGCCTCATCGAACCCGCCTCGACCGCGGGTATTTGATCCCTTGGGCGCACGGGCCGCCATATTCGCAAACGTACCGAGAACCCCGCCCAACCCCAAGCACATTCGCTCTCGGCGTGTCGCGTTACTGCTCCCGCCCGACCCACTATGCGCACGAAACCGACGTTACGAAAGGTACAAATATGAATATTTCGGGCGTAAGAACGTCGGTTTCGTGCGCCAAGTCGACGGGGATCTCAGATGATGTGACTGACAGTAAAATTATGAAGACGGTTAGTAAGTACCGGGTGGGGAGCGTCGCGGACTGGCGAGCGGTCGGAATAACCGAACGGCAGCTTCAATCCCTCGTACGGCAGGGGATTCTCGTCAGGATGCGCCACAGCGTATACGCGACGGCCGCGGCTCTGGAGGAGAGCAAAGCTGATCCGGCCCACGAGCACGCGTTGCTCGTGGCCGCCGCCATGGCGGCGACGAGCCGCGACACAGTGGCCAGTCATCAGTCCGCGGCACTTATGGATGGCATTAAGTTGCTCAAGAAGCCGCCCGCCGGAACCGTCGCGCTGACCAGACCGAGCGGCAGGCGAAGCGGACGGGTGGGCCGTGGCGGAATCAAGGTTCACACCGGCACCCTGCCGGCCGATCAGATCACCCAGCGCTTCAAGGTTCCGGTTACCACGGCGGCCCGTACCGTCGCCGACCTGGCGAGAACATCTTCGTTCATGGCGGCGGTGGTCGCCGCCGACTCCGCGTTGCACCAGTCCAAGACCACAAAACCGGAGCTGGATTCCGTGCTGTCGGGCTCCGTGCGATGGCCAGGCCTGGTCCAGGCCAGGCGCGTCCTTGATTTCAGCGACGAACGTTCGGAGTCGGTGCTCGAGTCGTGCGCCAGAGTGGTCTTCGACGCCCATGGCCTGCCACCTCCTGACCTGCAAGTCGAGCTCGGCGCGGAACGGTTCGCCGGGCGGGTGGATTTTTACTGGCGCGAGTACCTGACCGTCGCCGAAGGCGATGGCGAGATCAAATACATCAAGGCCGGACGTGCCAGCGCTCAGCTGGAACGTGACCAGTTGCTGCGCGCGGCCGGATTCCGGGTCGTCCACTTCACCTGGCAGCAGTTGTTCCACGAGCAGTTGCTCGTAATCTCGTGGATCAGGCAGGCATTTAGCGGCGAGATCGGCTGACGGGCTATTGGCCGAGCAACGGCTCGTCGGGAGAGCGGAGGTCGGTGGCGGGGAGGCCGCCTGGGTAGAGGTGGCGTACCCGTTCGGTGACGGAGATCGCGATGGCAACATGTTGCCGACGCGTGTCGGCGTAGAACTCCTGGGCCTCGGTGTTGAGCTTGGGCTGCCCGTGCAGCGGCTTGTCGCTCACCGCCAGGAGGGTCGCGGTCGGGATCCGGTAGCGGAAGCCGTTCGCGGCGACCGTCGCGGACTCCATGTCCACCGCCACCGCGCGGGACAGGCGCAACCGCTCCCCGACCGAGGCGAGCTGGAGCTCCCAGTTCCGGTTCCCGGTGGTGTACACGATGCCCATCCGCGGCCGCCGCCCGCGGCCGGTCAGTTCCTCGAGCAGCAGCGAGTTCAGGGTGTAGTTGGACACCACCGGCACGTTGAGCGGAAGCACGTCGTCCAGGACCCGGTCGTCCCGCAGGTATGCGGTGGCCAGGACGAGGTCCCCGATCTCCTGGTGATTGCGCAAGCCGGCGCAGTGGCCGATCATCAGCACCAGGTCCGGCCGGAGCACGGCGAGATGGTCGGTGATGGTCTTGGCGTTGGACGGCCCGACACCGATGTTGATCATCGTCACGCCAGCCCGGCCCGGCTGCGAGTAGTGCCAGGCCGGCATCTGGCGGTCGTCGGAGTCCGGTCCGGTGACGCCGGGCAGCGCGGCCCGGAACTCCTCGACGTGCCAGGCGTAGTTGGTCAGCAGCACGTATCGCTGGAACGACTCGGCCGCGGTACCGGTGTAGTGCTGAAGCCGGTCGATGGACAGCGCCATCCGCTCCGGCCCGAACAGGAACAGCTTCTTGCGCCGCAGATCCCAGCTGAGCTCGTCCACCGCGGCGGCGAGAGCCGGGTCGTGCAGGTCCAGCGCCGCGCGGCCGGGTGACACCGAGATGCGGGCGCCGGCCGGGGCCAGCCGGCCGAACTCGCGGCACAGGTACCAGTCGATCGCGCCCGGCGACGCGAACTCGCCGGTCAGCACGGGGTTGTGCACCGACCAGGGCCGTTCGACGGTGAGCAGAGGATAACAACCGGCCTTGTCCGCGGCCTCCATCGCCGCGCACAGCCGCTCGATCGCGGCCAGATGCTCGGCCGGCGCGAGCGCCCCGAAATCCGCTGCATAGGCGGAGTCACAGCTCTGTTCAGGCATTTGCGGGGATGTCGGTGCCGGCGCCGCGCCGCCGGATCCGGACCAGGTCAGGATGCCGCGCCGCCGGCTCGCCGTCCTCGGTGCCCGATTGGCCTGGGTCTCCGGCCGCGGCGCCTTCGACCGTGAATCCGGCGTCGGCGATCATGTCCAGGTCCTTGTTGCCCGCCTGCCCTTCGCTGGTCAGGTAGTCGCCGAGGAAGATCGAGTTCACCACGTGCAACGCCAGCGGCTGAAGCGAACGCAGGTGTATCTCGCGGCCGCCGGCCAGCCGGACTTCCGCGGCCGGGCACACGAACCGCACCATGGCCAGGATCCGCAGGCACCGCTGCGGCGTCAGGTCCCAGCGGGACCCCAGCGGCGTCCCGGAGAACGGGATGAGGAAGTTGACCGGGACGGAATCCGGTTCCAGCGCCCGCAGCGCGAACGCTACGTCCACCAGGTCCTCGTCGGTCTCCCCCATCCCCGCGATCAGCCCCGAACACGGCGACAACCCCGCCGCCTTCGCCTGCTCGACGGTCGCGGACCGGTCGGCGTAGGAGTGCGTGGTGCAGATGTCGCCGTAATGGTCTTCGGCGGTGTTGAGGTTGTGGTTGTAGGCGGTGGTACCGGCCTCTCGCAGCCGCTCGGCCTGCCCGTCGGACAGCAGACCCAGGCAGGCGCAGACCTCGACATCCGGATGGTCCTGCTTGAACGAGGAGATCATGCCGGCTACGCGGGTGATGTCCCGGTCGTTCGGACCGCGCCCGCTGGCCACCAGGCACACCCGGCGAGCGCCCGCCGCCACCCCGGCCTCCGCGGTCGCCAGCACCTCCTCCGGTTTGAGCCAGGTGTACTTGAGCACGTCCGCGGCGGATCCGGCCCGCTGTGAGCAGTAGAAGCAGTCCTCGGGACACAGGCCGCTCTTGATGTTGACCAGGTAGTTCAGCTTGACCCGGCGGCCGAAATGCTTCAGCCGGACCTTGAACGCCGCGGCGATCACGTCCATCAGGATGTCGTTGTCGCTGGCCAGGACGGCCAGGGCCTCCTCGCGAGCCGGTGGCTCGCCCGCCAGTGCCTTCGCGGTAAGCGTGTCAAGCCAGGTCATGCCTGCGACGCTACCAGCCGTACCGGAGCCAGCCTCGAACCGGACTCGTGGTTGCCTGATCGCGGTAGTGTCGCCTCATGCGGGTCGCGATCCTCGATGACTATCAGCACGTCGCCCTGGCCAGCGCCAAGTGGCCCGACGCGGAGATCACCGTCTTCACCGAGCACATATCGAGGACCGAGGCGTTCGTGCGTGCCCTGGCACCGTTCGACGTGATCGTCGCCATGCGAGAAAGAACCCCCTTTTCCGACGAACGGCTCTCCCTGCTTCCCAACCTCAAGCTGCTCGTCACCACGGGGATGGCGAACGCGTCGATCGACATGGCCGCGGCGCGCGAGCGCGGCATCACGGTGTGCGGCACCGGCGGCAGCAAGAGCGCGACCGCCGAACTGACCTGGGGCCTCATCCTCGCTGTGGCCAGGCACATCCCCGAGGAGGACCAGCGGATGAAGTCGGCCGGCGGGGCGGGCGGCGCGGCCGTCGCGAACGGCTGGCAGCGGACGATCGGGACCGGGCTGGGTGGCAAGCGCCTCGGTATCGTCGGCCTCGGGTTCCAGGGACGTCAGGTGGCGAAGATCGGCCGGGCGTTAGGTATGAAATTGCTGGCCTGGAGCCAGAACCTGGACCCGGCGAAGGCGGAGAAGGCGCATGCCCGGCCGGTCACCAAGTCCGAGCTGTTCTCCCAGGCCGACGTGGTCACCGTGCACTACAAGCTGAGCGAGCGCAGCATCGGGCTGGTCGGCGCCGCGGAACTGGGGATGATGAAGCCGACCGCCTACCTGATCAACACCTCCCGCGGCCCCATCGTGGACGAGGCGGCGCTGGTCGCCGCGTTGCGGAGCGGGGCGATCGCGGGCGCGGGGCTCGATGTCTACGACACCGAGCCCCTGCCCCTGTCGCATCCGCTGCGCCGGCTGCCCAACGTCGTGCTGACGCCCCACCTCGGCTATGTAACCGACGACACCTACGAGGTGTTCTACGGCGAAGCCGCCGAGGACATCGCCGCGTTCGCCAAAGGCGAGCCGATCCGCGTGCTGAACTAGCTTGGCTTTGGTTACCGGGGATCGCGGCCGGACAGCGCGAGAGCCCGGTCGAAGGCCGGCGCGTCCGCCGAGATCTTGACCTCGTCGGCGAAGCCCTGGTACTGCCGGAACATGCCGGCTTGCTGCTGGACCGTGGTCAGTAGCACGGCCGCGACGTTGCCGGGGCAGTGGTACTCCTGTCCGGTCGCCTGGGCCAGATCCCAGCCGTGCAGGACGATCTCCATGATGAGCATCGCCGCCACATCGGCGGCTGGCATGGCGTTTCCCATGACGCCCAGCTCGCGCTCCCACGCTTTGGGGTCTGACCACGCCGTGAGCGCCTTGTCCACCTGAGCCGCGTAGTCGTCGGCGAAACCGGGCTCGGCCGCGAAGTCTTTGTTCATCAGTTCCTCGGCGACCGATTTGCCGTAGGCCCGCTGTTCCGCGGAGTACGCGGTCCACAAGATGATGTGGTTGAGCAGCGTGCGTACGTCCCAGTCATGGCATGGCGACGGGTCTTTTAGCTGGTCGTCCCGGACGCCGCGCACCACCCGGACGGTCTCGGCCGCCGCTGCGGCCATTTCCTGATAGTTGTTCACCCGCTCGAAGGTAGCGCTGCATCGCGGCCGCGTTCTTGAACAAACACGACAGTACGCTGGTCACATGTCCGATCCACACGGCATGGCGATGGTTCGCGGCGTGCTGCGCCCGGAGCAGGCCGAGCAGCGGTTCACGCTCGCTCAGCACCCGCCGTCGGCCGCGCTTGCCCCGTTCGTGGACTACCACTGGATCGTCCGCTGGGATCTGCGCGGCGAGCCCGACTTCGAGCAGACCATCCTGCCGCATCCGAACGTGCATCTGGTCTTCGAGGAACCGGAAGCGAGCATCTTCGGCGTTGTCGGCGGCCTGTTTACCCGCCGCCTGTCCGGTCTGGGCAAAGCCCTGGGGGTCAGGTTCCATCCCGGCGGCTTCCACCCCTTCTGGGGCGCGTCCATCGCCCAGCTCACCGGCCAGGTGGTGCCGGCCGTCCGGCTTTTCGGCCCAGCCGTGGAGCACACCAGGAAGATGATCATGGATTTGGCCGCCGACGACCTGGAGATGATCTCCCACGCCGAGGCGTTGCTGTGCGCGTTTATGCCTGAACCAGACCCAGCCGCTCGCCACGCCGCCGACCTCGTCGCGATGATCACCGGTGACCCGGCGCTGCGCCGGGTCGGCCAGTTGTCTGTCGCGTCGGGCCTGACCTCCCGAAGCCTGCAGCGGCTGTTCGCTTCCTACGTCGGCGTCAGCCCCAAGTGGGTCATGCGCAGGGCCCGGCTGCATGAGGCGGCGCAGCGCGCCAGCGGTGGCGAACCGGTCGACTGGGCCGAGCTGGCCGCCGATCTCGGCTACGCCGATCAGGCCCACCTGAGCCGCGACTTCACCGCCACCCTCGGCGTGTCCCCGACCCAGTACGCGCGCTGAGGTTTGAGCATGCGCTCAGGAGCCTTGGTTCCGCATGATCGCCTCGACCGCGCGCTTAGCCTCCTTGATCCCGGCGCCGGTGACCTCGCGGTAGATCTTGATCGCCTGGATCGTCTTGCCGCGGCTTAGTGCCTCCTGAAACGAGGACGGCAGCGCGGACTCTGGGGCCCACCCGCCGAGTCTGTCGTCCTGCGCCAGCGCCTCGCTAGGATCGATACCCAGCCGCCGGAACAGGAAATCGACCTTGCGCTCGAGCCGCAAGATCCTGTCGTACTGGTCCTGGTACATGTCATGTGATGCTAGCCATGGGCCATAACCGTGCGCAGGTTCAGGAGCGGCCGCCCCCGCGCTCGCTCGATCGCCTCCCGGATCCGCCCTATGACCTCGGCGGGCTCTCTCCGGATCTGGCTCGGCTTGAACCGCAACACGACGATGAGATGCTTTCCCATCCGGGTCTGCCGCTCCACATCCCGGCTGTGATCCTCCGGCAGCATGTGCCACTCGGTCGAGTCCACCTCGATCACGATGCCGAGTTCCGGATACCACGCGTCCGGTTTCGCGACGAACTCGTCGCCGGCCCAGATCTCCGCGTTGAACAGCGGCATCGGCAGCCCCGACTTCGCCAGCAGGTTCAGCAGATCCGCCTCCGCGGCCGACCTGCTCCCGGCGACGACCTCCGACAGCGCCTCCCGGAACAGTCCCGATCGCTGCCGCGGTCCGAGGTTGAGCTCCGCGATCAGTTCCGCAACCGTGCAGCGCCGCCGCTGCACCGCATCCGCCACCACCCCGCGCACATCCCGCAGGCTGCCCATCCCCCGCACCGTGTCCCCCACCGCCCGACCCGCCAGCGCGTAGCGCAACGGCCCGAAAGGAAAGTGCTGCTCGGGCATCCGCGTGGTCCGGTGCAAGCGCACATACTCCGCGTCTCGTCGCTGGCAGACGACCGGTACGAGCACATCGACGAAGTCGGTCACCGGGCCGCGAACCCGATGACACGGCAGCGCGGCCGGCCCGGTGATGATGCTGCCGGGGCCGCCATAAAGTTGCGCCCCCATCTCCCGGTGCGCTTGCGACGGCGTCCCCGTCTTCGTCAGGTAGACCGTCGGCAGAAGCACCTGCCACGGCCCTTCCTCCCGGAGGCGGTGGCTGAGCGCATGCTTGGTGAGTCCAACCGCGAACGCTTGGGCACGAGTGATCACATCGATCTGCCTGTCCAGAACCTGGGCGAGCCTCTCATGATCGATACGCATCGAGTGAGCCATGCGCACATCATGCCGCTGGGGTCTGACAAAACGTGAGCGCGCGAATCCGTAGCGCACACAATCCACCCGAATCCCGCCGACCGCCGCCGAGCGAATTCGGATGGATGTGGCAGCGACCCGGTTATAAGCGGGTGGCTGCCACATTCATCCGATCGGCGCGCGCATGACACAGAAGCTGATGGGGCTGCAGGTGCACGTGTGACTGATGGGATACGGAGCGCGGCCGCGGGGAGCGGGCGAGCGGGCGAGCGGGCGAGCGGGCGAGCGGGGGCCAGAGTGGGGGTGGGGGGGTCAGGTTTCTACTACCAGGGGGATGATCATGGGGCGGCGGCGGTAGTTGTCGCTGACCCATTTGCCCACTATGCGGCGGGCCAGCTGGCTCATCTGGTAGGCGTCGGTGACGCCGTCGGCGGCGGCGCGGGCCAGCGCTTCCTCGATCTTCGGGATCACCTCGCCGAACGAGGCCTCGTCGATGCCGGATCCGCGGGCGTGCACCTCCGGGCCGGCGACGATCTTCCCAGAGGAAGCGTCGACCACGATGACGACCGACACGAAGCCTTCCTCGCCGAGGATGCGCCGGTCCTTGAGCTGGGACTCGGTCACCTCGCCGACGGTGAGGCCGTCCACGTACACGTACCCGCACGGCACCGCGCCGACGATGGAGGCGACGCCGTCGACCAGGTCGACGACCACTCCGTCCTCGGCGATCACGATGCTCTTCGACGGCACCCCGGTCTGCGACGCCAGTCGCGCGTGCGCGCGCAGGTGCCGCCACTCCCCGTGGATCGGCATGAAGTTACGCGGCCTGACCAGGTTCAGCACGTACAGCAGCTCCCCGGCGGGCGCGTGCCCGGACGTGTGCACCAGCGCCGAACCCTTGTGCACGACCCGCGCGCCGAGCCTGGTGAGCCCGTTGATCACCCGGTACACCGCGGTCTCGTTGCCGGGAATCAGCGACGAGGCCAGGATGACGGTGTCCCACGGCGCGATCCGGATAGGGTGATCCCGCCCCGCCATCCGGGACAGCGCGGACATCGGTTCGCCCTGCGACCCGGTGGAGATCAGCACGACCTCGTCCGGCGGCATCTCCTCGGCCTCGCGGAGGTCGACCAGTAGCCCGCCCGGCACCCGGAGGTAGCCCAGGTCCCGTGCCACGCCCATGTTGCGCACCATGGACCGCCCGACGAACGCGACCTTCCGCTTGTGCGCCACCGCGGCGTCCAGCACCTGCTGGACCCGGTGCACATGCGAGGCGAAGCATGCGACGATGATGCGCTGCCCGGCCTCGTTGAACACCGAGTCGAGCACTGGCGCGATGTCCCGTTCGGACACGACGATGCCGGGCACCTCGGCGTTGGTCGAGTCGGACATCAGCAGGTCGACGCCCTCGCTGCCGAGCCGCGCGAACCCGGCCAGGTCGGTCAGCCGCCCGTCCAGCGGTAGCTGGTCCATCTTGAAGTCGCCGGTGTGCAGCACGACTCCGGCCGGCGTACGGATCGCTACCGCGAGAGCGTCGGGTATCGAATGGTTGACAGCCAGAAATTCACATTCAAATGGCCCGAACGTACGGTGGTGCCCCTCTTTGACCTCAACCATGACTGGATCAACGTGGTGTTCGGCCAGTTTGCTGGCCACCAGCCCGAGGGTGAGCTTGGAACCGACCAGCGGGATGTCGGGACGCTTACGGAGCAGGTACGGAATCGCGCCGATGTGGTCCTCGTGGGCGTGCGTCAGCACGCACGCTTCCACGTCATTCAGCCGGCCCTCCAGGTATTCGAAGTCCGGCAGGATCAGGTCCACGCCCGGCTGGTCGGGGTCGGGGAACAATACCCCGCAGTCCACGATGAGCAGCCGGCCGAGGTACTCGAACACGGTCATGTTCCGGCCGATCTCGCCGAGGCCGCCGAGCGGGACGATGCGCAGGCCGTGGGGAGGGAGCGCGGGGGGAGATGCTAGATCAGGGTGCGGATGACTCACGCAGGTACCTTAACCCCACCCTCCGCGAGATCAACAGCAAGCTGTTGCCGTTCAACGTCGGTGGCGGCGAGGAGCGGAAGGCGTACCGGCCCTCCGGGCAGGCCGAGCAGGTCGAGTGCCGCCTTGGTCATGACCGCCCCCTGGTTGCGGAACAGCCCGGTGTACACCGGCAGCAGCGCATAGTGGAGCTGTCGTGCGGTGTGCACGTCGCCGTTGCCGTATGCGTCGATCATCTCGCGGAGCCGGTCGCCGGCCACGTGACCCACCACGCTGACGAAGCCGACGGCGCCGAGGGAAAGCCACGGCAGGTTCAGCATGTCGGTGCCGCAGTAATAGGCGAGGTCGGTCTGGGCCAGCACACGGGAGGTGGCGGCCGGATCGTCCTTGGCGTCCTTGACGCCGATGATCCGCGGGTGTGCGGCCAGCTTGACCAGCGTGCTGGTATCCACGGCGACGCCGGTCCTGCCGGGGATGTCGTAGATCAGCACGGGCAGGCCCGTCGAGTCGGCCACCGCTGTGAAGTGCGCGGCGAGCGCCGCCTGCGGAGGCTTGTTGTAGTAGGGAGCCACGACCAGCAGGCCGTGCACGCCGACCCGTTCCGCCTGGCGAGCAAGCTCGATGGTGTGGGCGGTCGCGTTCGTGCCGACCCCAGCCACCACCTTGGCACGGTTGCCCACCGTGTCCAGCACCACCCGGAGCAGTTGCTCCTGCTCGGCATCGGTGGTCGTCGGGGCCTCGCCGGTGGTGCCGTTGATCACCAGGCCGTCGTTGCGCATCGCGGTGACGAGGTAGTCGGCGAGGCGCGCGGCCCCGTCGTAGTCGACGGCCCCGTCTGAGGTCATGGGAGTTATCATCGCCGTCATCATCTGGCCGAACGGCGCCGAATTCGTCGTCATACCCGAACGCTACCCGCATCAAGGTGCGCAGAGTAGCCGACCTGCCGCCACCCTGCAGAGATATCCCGCCACCGCGTTCGAGGCGCAAACAGAAGAGGGGCTGACGTGGGCTCGGGGGTACCCGCGTCAGCCGCCTCTACTTGGTGATCGCCGTTGGCGCGCGATTTGTTACACCTAGACACGTGGGTTGCGGAGGGAGGGGCCCCGCTAAAAGACCGGGATGATGTCCTCGGGGTTGATGTCGGCGGCCACGTCGACACCCTCGATATCCAGCTCGGGGATGGCCGGGAACTCGATGCCCCAGCGCTGCACGATCGCGCGGACACGAGCTATCGCCACGCGCCAGTTCTCCGCCTGCTCGTCGTAAGTCAGCACGCCCAGGCCGGCGTCGCGAGCGTGGGACATGAGCACCCGGTGGTTCTGCAGGAAGTAGGGCGGCAGGTCCCAGAACCCCTCCGGCGGCTCCCACAAGATCATCGACAAGAACACGAAGCCGGCCCGGAGCTGGCGGGTGATCTGGCTCTTCACCTCGTCGGTGAGGCCGGGCCACTCGTTTTCCAGGATCGTCATGCAGATCTGGAGGTGCCGCGACTCGTCGCGGCCGATGCGCTGGAACATCTCCTTGAACACCGGGTGGACGGCGCCGCTCGCCATGCCGCGGAACAAGGTCGAGGCGGCCATCTCCCCCATCATGAAGCTGGTGAAAAGTACGGCGAGCGAATACTTGCCCACCGCGGTGTTGTAGCCGTTCCAGTACCGGCCGCCGTTGTGATACAGCCAGCCGATGTTGTTGTGCGCCGCCTTCTCCAGATCGGTTCCTGGCGTCCAGTTCAGCGGGCCGCCCGGCCACAGCTTGGCGATGGTGCGCTGGCAGCATTCCTCGTGGTTCATCTCGTCGCGGGTGATCGAGAAGAAGCACTTGCGGACCGGATCCTCCTCATGCTGCTCGAAGGCGTGGATGGTGGCCCGCGCGAACACCGCCGGACCCGAAGCGTCAAAGTTAGCCAGCACCGCGAACCAGTACATGATGCCGAGGCGCTGCTCGTCGGTGAAGTCCTCGGCACGAATGCCGTCCCAACCGAAGTCGGCTGGGTTCCACACGGCCCGCTTGGACTTCTCGTAGATGTCCGCGAGCTTTTGCGTGTCGACGTGCCATTCCATCGGGTAGATGTTCGGCTGCGGGACTTCGGGCGCTGGCCAGAAGCCGCCGTCGGGGATAACAAGGTCCATGCCGTCAGGATAGGCCCGCCTGGCTCAGTGCCGTCTATTTGCGCCGTCTATTTGCGCCCTCTATCAGCGGCCGCCGGCTATGTTGCGGGAGCGCTGTTCCAGGCCCATTTCGCCGTAAGGATAGTCAGTGGCGCGGAGGTCGCTGGCCGCATCGAGCGCGGCGTTCTCGGCCGACGTCAGACGCAGGTCCGCCGAGCGGAGGTTGGCCTCGAGCTGTCCGATCGTGCGGGCGCCGAGGATGGTGGAACTGACGCCCGGCCGGCCGGTCACCCACGCCAGCGCGATCTCGGCCATGGACACACCACGCTCCTCCGCGATCTTCTGCACCGCGGCGATGACGTCCCAGGTGCGGTCGGTGCCGCGCCGGTCGTAGGCTTCCATGCCGCGGTTCGGATCCTCGCCGAGCCGGGTGGCGCCTGACGGGCGTTCCTCCCGCCGGTACTTGCCGGACAGCCAGCCGCCGCCAAGCGGGCTCCACGGCAGCAGGCCCATGCCGGCGTCCATGGCCGCTGGGACGATCTCCCATTCGATCTCGCGTACCAGCAGGCTGTACTGCGGCTGGAGGGTGACCGGCCCGGCGATGTTGAGCGCACGAGCCAGGTGCACGGCCTTGGTCAGCTGCCAGCCGGTGAAGTTGGACAGCCCGTAGTAGCGGATCTTGCCGGCCCGGATGAACCCGTCGAGCGTCCGCAGGGTCTCCTCCAGCGGCGTCAGCGGGTCGAAGGCGTGAACCTGATACAGGTCGACCGACTCCAGCCCCAGCCGGCGAAGCGACTCGTCCAGCGCGCGGGGCAGGTGGCGCGCGGACAATCCCAGGCCGTTCGGCGAGTCGTCCTGCGGGAAGCGGGCCTTGGTCGCGAGCACCACACGTCCGGTAACGTCAGCCGGGCGGCTGGCGAACCACCGGCCGATGATCTCCTCCGACCGCCCGGCACCGTAGGTGTTGGCGGTGTCCACCAGCGTGCCGCCCGCCTCGATGAAGCGGTCGAGCTGCTGGTGGGCACCGTCCTCGTCCGTCTCGACGCCGAAGGTCATCGTCCCGAGGGCGAGGCTCGATACCGCGCAACCACTGTGTCCTAGAGTGCGGTAGTCCATCCCGTCAGGCTATCGACCCTGAAGATGGCTCCCTTCCTGAGGTGCCCGCTTCCTGAGGTGCCCGGCCGGCCCGAGGAACTAGGGCGTATCACCACAGAGCGGGCACAGGGACTCGCCGTCGTTGTGGAAGATAGGAGCCCCACGGATGAAAGGGCGCCGGAAACCGGCGCCCAAAGTTCCGCAAGGCTTTTTTCTTCCACGTATCCGACCGGGGAAATGGACAAAGGCTGATATGTCGGGCGCGCCAGGCGGCTGGGGGGCGCGGGCGAGGGGTGGGGGGGGGGGTGGGGGGGGGGGGGGGGGGGGGGTGGTGG
>JAFARZ010000275.1 GCA_019245115.1 Streptosporangiaceae bacterium
GGCGGTCCCTGGGCGATGACGTCCCCGGACCCCTGGGCCTTATCCATCACGAGCTCCTGATGGTAAACGACGACATCACGTCGTTGATCTCGGTCTGGTCATTGCTGTAGCAGCTGGACGTGCAGTGCACCACGAGAAGATAGACGACGGTCTGATCGGCGTTGGTCAGAGCGACCACATCGAATGTATCCGTGACGCCGCCGTTTGCGGTGTAATCGTACGTTTCCCTGACTCCGTGCACCCCCTGGGAGAGGGTGAGCACCTGGTCCCTGATCTGCTTGAAGTCGGTGAGCGGGAACCCCTGTGCCGCCGCGTTCTGCCGTGCGGTGGAGGTGACCGGGAGGAAGAAGTCACGCAGCGTGTCGTAGGACAGCTCGCTGCTCGCGGTCGAGGTGAGCTGGCCGACCTCGGCGAACACGAACGGCTGGCCGGTGCCGAAGGACAGGAAGTCGCCCGCGGTGGGCTTGCCGCCGGCCTCGTACGCGACCGTCCACCCGCCGCCCGAGCTGCCGGCCACGGCCCTCAGCTCGGAGGAGAGCGATGAGTCGCTGATCTTGTGCCAGGCGTTCGGGACCTTGAAGTACGTGCTCTGGCCGGTGTTGGCCACGTAGGTGAACTGCGGGGCTGCGCATCCTGAAAGTGTGACCCCGAGGAGTAGCGCGCAACCCCCGACGAGGCCCTTTACGATGTGGTGGGCCTTGCTCGCCAAGAGGTGCGCCTCCACGTAGGGACTACGTAGTGTCAAGTATGACGCCTTCATCCGCAATGGTACAGGTCTCCCAACGGCGGAGGGCCACCCGTACCGCGGAGGCGCTGGCCATGACAATCCCTCTCTTACCCGCGTTGGAGTCGGCTAAGCGCGAATAACGAATCGGTCTCAAACGGATTGCGGCGGCCGGGGCTCGGCGGCGTGGTGGCTGTCGACCGGGGTGAGCGGCCTGCTAGCGTGCGCGATCATCACCGTCAGCGGCCAGCCGTCGCCGACGTCAACGCCCAAGTCGGGGATACGAGGAAAGAGCACACCGATGACCGCAGCAGAGATTGAGCAGGAGATCGAGCGGACCCGGGAGCGACTCGGCGAGACCGTGGACGAACTGGCCGCCAAGGCGGACATGAAGGCCCGTGCCCGGGCCAAGGCCGCCGAGATGAAGGCCAGGGCCGCCGAGGTATCCGGGCGGGTGCGCCAGAGCCAGATCATGCAGAGCCAGGTCATGCAGCGCCGCCGCTGGCCGGCCGCGGTGGCCGTCGGCGTCCTGGTGGCCGGTTCCGCCGTCATCGCCTGGCGGCGGCGCAAGTCATGACGGAAAAGTCATGACGCAGTGAGCCCCGGTGCGCCACCGGGAACATAGCTAACTTTCTTCCTCAGACGGACAACCGGCCAGTAACCTGGGACGTCCAATAGCGGGCTGAACGTGGGGGGAATCCGCGTTGCCCGCATATGACGGGGCCCGGCATCGGCCGGGCCTTCAGTTTGCGTGTGACCAGCCTGGGGGGAGGGGCATGACTTCGGTGACCCCGGCCGACGTCGACCCGTTTGTCTTCGGCGAGCGGAGCGGCCCGGTCGCGCGCGATCGGGCCCCGGCGGGTTCCGGCCCGGCCACGCAGGCCCCCGGACGGCCCGCTCCTCCCCGGCGCCGCAAGCAATGGGGCGGCGACCGGCGCACCCAGCCGCCGCCGATGGTGCCGCAGCCGGTGAGCGAGCACCGGGTCGCCATGGCCCGGCTGGCCATCATCGTCACCGTGACCGCCTGGCTCGGCTACCTGATCACCTGGTTCTTCCAGGACTTCTTCCACCCGGGCTACGAGTCCGCGGTGGACCGGGCGGAGTCCGTGCTCTACCTGCTCATCGTGACCCTGCTGACCGTCTCGGCGCTGGCCTACCTGCTCAGCAGGCTCGGATTCTTCTACCGGACCCGCACCCACCACCGGGCCAGCCGGGCCATCCTCGACCAGTTCTACGACACCACCACGCCCGCGCTGACCACGATCATCCCGTCCTATCAGGAGGACGCGCGGGTCATCCGCAACACCCTGCTGTCCGCGGCCCTGCAGGAGTACCCGGACAAGCGCGTGGTCCTGCTCATCGACGACCCGTACGCCCCCAAGACCGCCAGGGCGCGCGAGCAACTCGAGGCCGCGCGGGCGCTGCCGGGCGAGATCGAGCGGCTGCTGGCCCGGCCGGCCGACCGGTTCAGCTACGCGCTGCAGGCGTTCGAGGCCGCCTGCGACCGCCAGGAGCCGCTCGGGCTCGGCTCGATGTTCGCGCTGGCCAGCACCTATGACGAGGCGGTTGGCTGGCTCGAGCAGCTGGCCGCGGACCAGGAGATCATCGACCACACCGATGAATTCCTGGCCAACGAGGTGATCCTGCGGCTGGCCGCCTCGCTCCGTGCGATCAGCGCGGCGCTGCAGGATTCGGCCGACGAGGGCGTGGTGCTCGAGCCGGACATGTTCCGCCGCCTGTACCGGCGGCTGGTGTGGATCTTCCGCGTCGAGGTCACCAGCTTCGAGCGCAAGCGCTACGTGTCGCTGTCGCACGAGCCGAACAAGGCCATGAACCTGAACAGCTACATGGGCCTGATGGGCGGCTCCTACCGCGAGGTGCAGACGGTCACCGGCACCGCGCTGGTCCGGTCGAAGCCTGGTGAGCACACCCTGAACATTCCCGATCCGGCCTACGTCGTGACGCTCGACGCGGACAGCGTGCTGCTGCCGGAGTACTGCCTGCGGCTGGTGCACCTACTCGAGCAGAGCGAGTACCGGGACATGGCCATCGCGCAGACGCCGTACAGCGCCTTTCCCGGCTCGAGCACCCGGCTGGAGCGCATCGCCGGGGCCACCACCGACCTGCAGCACATCGTCCACCAGGGACTGACCTACTACGATGCGACGTTCTGGGTGGGCGCCAACGCGGTGATCCGCAAGCGGGCGCTGGACGAGATCGCCGAGACGTCCTACATCGGGGACTGGGAGATCCGCCAGTACATCAGGGACCGGACGGTCATCGAGGACACCGAGTCCACCATCGACATGGGCGTGCACGGCTGGCGGCTGTACAACTGCCCGGAGCGGATGAGCTACAGCGCCACGCCGCCCGACTTCGGGTCGCTGTGCATCCAGCGGCGCCGCTGGGCCAACGGCGGCCTGCTGATCCTGCCCAAGCTGCGCCGCCAGTCCCGGGCCCGGCGGCGCAAGGGCCAGCGGACCCGCTTCGGCGAGCTGTTCCTGCGCTGGAACTACATGGCATCGATCTCGTGGAGCTCGGCCAGCCTGCTCATCCTGCTGGCGTTCCCGTTCAGCGCCACGCTGATCAGCCCGCTCCTCGGCCTGGTGGCGCTGCCCTACTTCCTGGCCATGGCCAGCGACTTGCGCTACTGCGGCTACAAGCGGCTCGACGTGTTCCGCATCTACGGCTTCAACCTGGTGCTGCTCCCGGTGAACCTGGCCGGGACGCTGTCCTCGGTGGTACAGGGCATCACGGCGTCCAAGGCGCCGTTCGCCCGCACCCCGAAGGTGCGCAACCGCACCGTCGTCCCGCCGTTCTTCGTGATGGCACCCTATCTGCTGATCGGGCTGGCCGCCTTCACCTGCTACACCGCCTACCGGCACCACAACGTCGAGAACATGGCCTACGCCGCGCTCAACGTCGCGCTGGCCTGCTACGCGGCCAAGGCCTTCATCGGGCTGCGCAATTCCGTAGTGGACACGTGCATCCACGCCATCTCGCTGCTCTACAAGTCCAGGCGGCGCCGGCAACGGGTGCCCCGCAAGGTCAGGGACCAGATCCCGGCGCCGTCGGCCGACTGGCGCTCCGTGCTCGAGGTCGGTTACGTCGAGCCCCAGCACCGGCAGGTCCAGCATCGGCCGGCCGGGCACCGGCCCGCCCCGGCCGTTCCGGCGCCGCAGGAGCCGGCCGAGGAGCCGCGGCACCGGCTGTCCGTACTCCGGGTGCTCGTGGCCCTGGCCGTCCTGGCCGGGGCCGGATACGGCGGGTTCTTCGGCGTCGAGGCGCGGCTGGCCAGCACCACGGTCGTCCATCAGACCTGGTTCGCGCCCTACGTCGACGTCACGCTGACGCCGACGTACCAGTTTCAGAGCTCCTCGGCGGACGCGGCCCGGCAGAGCGTGCTCGGGTTCGTGACCGCGGGCTCGCGCGGCGGCTGCACGCCGAGCTGGGGCGCCGCCTACACGCTTCCCCAGGCGGACCAGGCGCTCGCGCTGAGCTCGCGCATCGCGCAGGTGCAGCAGGACGGGCAGCAGCCGATCGTGTCGTTCGGCGGCCAGGCCCACACCAGCCTCGACGTCGCCTGCACCGGCGTGTCCCGGCTGACCGCGGCCTACCAGTCGGTGATCAGCCGGTACCAGCTCAGCACCATCGACCTCGACATCGAGGGCGCGGCGCTGACGGACTTCGCCGCCGAGCAGCGGCGCGCCTCGGCCGTGGCCAGCCTGGAGCAGACGGCCAGCGCGGCGCACCGTCCGCTGGGCGTCTGGCTGACCCTCCCGGTCGAGCCGTCGGGACTGCAGGACAGCGCCCTCTCGGTGATCGAGTCGATGCTCCAGGACCACGTGTCGGTCACCGGAATCAACGTCATGACCATGGACTTCGCCCGGGCGCCCGCGGACGGCAGCACGATGCTGCAATCGGTCCAGGCCGCACTCGACGCCACCCACGCCCAGCTGGCGAACCTGTTTCCCCGCTACGGCATCCGGCTGCGCTCCCAGCAGATCTGGCAGCGGCTCGGGGCGACCGTCATGATCGGCCAGAACGACATCAGGGGCGAGAACTTCACCGTCTCCGACGCCCAGGGCCTGGCGCGCTACGCCGCCGTGACGCACCTGGGCCGGATCTCGATGTGGTCGCTCAACCGGGACAGCCAGTGCGGCTCGTCGTTCCCCGAGAACGGCATGCTGTCCAACACGTGCAGCGGCACCGCCCAGTACGGCCTGCAGTTCTCCCAGATCTTCGGCCAGCTTCAGGGCGTGACCTCGGTCAGCTCCTCGGCCGGGAACGTCCAGCCGGCGGTGGCCAACACCAACCCGGCGGACGCGCCGTACCCGCAGTGGTCCGCGACCGGCGCCTACCCGCTCGGCTACAAGGTGGTGGAGAACGGGCAGATCTACCAGGCGAAGTGGTACACCACCGGCGACGACCCGCAGGCCCAGGTCCAGTACTCCTGGCAGACGCCCTGGGAGCTGCTCGGCCCGGTGCTACCCGGCGATCACGCGCCGGTCATCCCCAGGCCGTCGGCCGGCACCTACCCGGCCTGGTCGATCAGCGACAACTACCAGGCCGGCGACAAGGTGCTCTTCAACGGCCTGCCCTACGAGTCCAAGTGGGACAACCAGGGCATATCCCCGCAGGGTTCGCTGAGCGACCCGGCGGACTCCCCGTGGAAGGCGCTCTACCGCATCCCCGGGGAGCCCGTGACCGCCGCCCCGGTAACCTCCACCCAGCCCGCCGCCCAGCCTTCGGCCACGCCGACCCCGGCCACGCAGCCCTCGGTCACCCAGACCCCCGCCGCTCACCCCTCCGCCACCTCCAAGCCCCAGCGCCCCGGGCCCACCTCCACCCGCTAGCCCCACCCCTGGAGTCTCCCGGATCGCTCGCGTTCCGGGCCCGTTCCGGGCCCGGCGTGATCTGGCCGACACTAGACAGGTGATCAGGAGCACCCCCGAACCGAGCGGCCCGCGTGACCCAGGCGACCCGAACGACCCGCGTGACCCGCTCGGCCTGGCATCGGACGCCCCGCTGCTAGCCGCCTGGCTGGACTGGATGGGCCAGGTCCAGGCCGGACAGCTGACGCCGATGAGCACGCCGGGCCACAAGCAGCGGCAGGATCTGGTGGGCGCGGTGGTGGCGGGCGACGCGCCGCTCTACGGCGCGCTCGACGCCATCAAGCACGCCGACCGGCTGCGGGCCGACGGCGAGGCGCGCGCGGCCGCGCTGTGGGGCGCCGACTGGTGCCGGTTCTCGGTGGCCGGATCGACCCACGGCAACCAGACGTTCTGCCTGGCCATCGGCCAGCCGGGCGACGAGGTGATCATCACCAGGACGCTGCACAGGTCGCTGCTGCTCGGCCTGGTGATGGCGGGCCTGCGGCCGGTGTGGGTGCGGCCGGAGATCGACCAGGGTTCCGGCCTGCCCGCCGCGGTCGCGGTGGAGACCGTGCGGGACGCGCTGGCCGCGCACCCGGGTGCCTGCGCCGTGATCCTGGGCGACCCGTCCTACGTCGGCACCACCGGCGACCTGGCCGGCCATGCCCGAGCCGCGCACGAGGCCGGGGTGCCGCTGATCGTGGACGCGGCCTGGGCCGCCTACCT
>JAFARZ010000001.1 GCA_019245115.1 Streptosporangiaceae bacterium
CTGCCTGCGACGTTACGCAGTCGTTATATTACTATTTGCGACTGATCGCCTACAAGTCCCTCCTGACATTCACGCTCTGGCGAGCTAGCGTTCATGTCATGGCACTCGCCCGGGCCCGTGGTTGCGCGGGGCCTGGCTCTCCCAGCGGGAACCAGGCTCGGCAAGCCGATGCCAGCCGCAGGCAAAACGGTCCACGTAAGGCGACTTCTCGTCGACTGATCACGGTGCGGCTTAGAGGTAAGTCCTGCCTCTCCTGGGAACACAGAGTTTCTCAGGTAGGGAGAAGGGCAGTAGTGGCCACAGAGGCCGCGAACCCCTCCGCAGGCGGATGTGGGGTCGAAGACCAGGTCGGCCGGGCGAGTGCCGTCCAGCGTAACCGGACTGGAAGGGGGATCTAGATGGATATCCTTGTCAGGGGACATCACCTCAGTGTCCCGGAGCGATTCCGCCAGCACGCGACGGCCAAGCTAGCCAAGCTTGCCAAGCTCGATCAGAAGGCAATGAGGATCGACGTAGAGGTCTCCAAGGAACATCATTCACGGCAATCCGACCGGCGCGAACGCGTCGAGCTCACCATCTTGTCCCGGGGGCCGGCCATCCGGGCCGAGGCCGCGGCGGATGACAAGTACACCGCACTGGACATGGCCTTCGCGAAGCTCGAGTCCAGACTCCGTAGAGCCTGTGACCGCCGTAAAGTCAGACATGGCGACAACGTTTCGGTCCGGCTACCGGGCGTGCTGGCCGGCGTCGCGTCGGCTCCGGCCCGTTCCACCCTGAACGGTAATTCCGCCTCGCGCCCAGCCGAGGCCCCGGACCACGAAGCCGATTACGAACCAGACATGGCCGAGGACATGATCGCCGCGGAAGCCGAGGGTCACCTCGTCCCCATCCAGATGGAGGGGGACGGGCCGCTCGTCGTACGCGAGAAAGTGCATGCGGCCGCACCGATGACGCTCGATCAGGCGCTGCTGCAAATGGAACTCGTGGGCCATGACTTCTACTTGTTCCACGACAGCGACTGTGACCGCTTCAGCGTCGTCTACCGCCGCCGTGGATACGACTACGGCGTGATCCGGCTGGTCGAGCAGTAGCGCGAGAGCACCGGCACCGCTGAGGACTCGAGGAGTAATTGACGCTGGTCGGCCTGGGGTGATGACGTCGCGAACCCCTCAGCCACGGCCTGCCTGGGCAGGCCCGGGCTTGCATCATGGCCCCCGGTCGGCCAGAGTCTGATCGTGACATTCATGCCGATCAAGGTCAGCCCGCTCTGGAAACTGGAGGCAGCGAAGTGAGCGCCGTGGGTGAGCGTGCGGTGGTCCCCGGCGGGAAACCAGAGGGAGACGGCCGATCGGAGCCGATCCGCGTGCTCATCGCCGATGATCATGCTTTGTTCCGGCGCGGGCTCGAGATGGTCCTTGAGGAAGAAGCGGACATCGAGCTTGTCGGGCAGGCGAGTAACGGCGCGGAGGCCGTGGCGCTGGCCGGCGAGGCGCTGCCTGATGTGGTGCTGATGGATATCCGTATGCCCAAGACCAGCGGTATCGAGGCCTGCCGGGCGATGAAGGAGGTCGCGCCGAGCGCGAAGATCGTCATGCTGACGATCAGCGACGAGGAAGAGGACCTCTTCGAAGCGATCCGCGCGGGCGCGAGCGGTTACCTGCTGAAAGACATACCACTCGACGAGGTGGCCGAGGCGGTCCGGGCGGTGCATGGCGGCCAGTCGCTGATCAACCCGTCGATGGCCGGCAAGCTGATTACCGAATTCGCCACGCTGGCCAAGCGGGACTCCGACGAAGAACGGGCGCAGCGGGTGCCGCCGCCGAAGCTGACCGAGCGGGAGATGGAGGTACTCAAGCTGGTGGCGCGCGGCATGAACAACCGTGACATCGCCAAAGAGCTGTTCATCTCCGAGAACACCGTGAAGAACCACGTCCGGAACATCCTGGAGAAGTTGCAGATCCACTCCCGCATGGAAGCGGTGATGATCGCCGTGCGGCAGAAGCTCATCGAGCTGCGCTGACCCGTCGCTGACTCCCGCTGTCCGCGTGCGGGCTTTCCCAAGCGCTCAGCAGCGCGCCAGCGCGGCCGCCAGGGCGGATGCGTGCTCCGCTGGCTCGAGGTGTTCTATGCGCACGTCGTCGCATCCCACCCAGCTGGCGGCCTCCCGTAGCGCCTGAGCCATGGGCGCTGCCGCCGAGGCTCGCTCCAGCGACACCTTCCGCGCGACGAGCGTCGTGCCGTCCCGAGCCGGATCGACCCGTCCGACCAGGCGGCCGCCGGCCAGCAGCGGCATGGTGAAGTAGCCGTGAACCCGCTTTTCCTTCGGCACATACGCCTCGAGGCTGTGCTCGAAGCCGAACATGCGCAACGTCCGCTTCCGATCCCAGATCAGCGAGTCGAAGGGCGACAGCAGCGTGACCCGGTTCCGTTCGGGTCCGGCCGCGGCCTCGGCGGCCAGCGCGGCGGGATCAGCCCAGGCCGTCACCTGACTGGCCTTTCCCGCCCGGCCGCCGGGTAGTGCCTTGGGCTCGGTGGCGATGGTGACCGGGGTCAGGCCCGCCGCCTCGGCGGCCGCGTCCAGAATGACGGCTGAGGGCTGCGGCTGGCCGTTCAGGAACGTGCTCAGCCGGTGGTAGTCGACAAAATCCGGCCGGGTCACCACGCCGAGCGCCCGGGCGGTGACCGTCAGCAGGCGGCTGAGGCACTCCTGATCGGTCAGCTCGCCGTTGAGTAGGTCCGCCGGCAATGCCCGCTCGGGCAGGTCATATACGCGCCGCCAGCCGGTGCGCCGCACACAGACCACTTCGCCGATATCGAGCAGCCATTCGGCTGCGATCTTCACCTCCGACCAGTCCCACCATGGACCTCCGCCCTTGGCGCCTCCCAGCTCGGTCGCGGTCAGCGGCCCGTCCGCCGCCAGCCGGGCCAGGACCTGCTTGCAGGCGGTCTCCGAGACCTGATGCCAGCGCAGTCCCCGCGCACGGAACGTGCGGCGGCGGAACGCGTAGAACGGCCACTCCTCGATGGGCAGTATGCAAGCCGCGTGCGCCCAGTACTCGAAGGTCGCCGGCTTTCGGGGGTGCCAGTAAGCTCGCTCGATCCGATCCCGGCCGATGGGGCCGAGCCTGGCGTAGGCCACAAGCTCGTGCGACCGCGCCAGCACGCTGATCGTGTCCAATTGCACGGCACCGATCCGGTTGAGCATCCCGGCGATCCCGCCGCGCCGCGACGCGGCGCCCAGAAACCCCTGCGACCGCAGCGTAATCCGCCGGACCTCGTCCAGCCCGAGCGTCAGCCCCATACCCGCCGAGCGTAGCCCTAGGGTCTGACATTTTCGCGCGCCGAAGGCCGAGCGCCCGGGCGCCCAGGCGCCCAGGCGTTGGCGGCACTTCTAATACCAGTCGTCGAGCATGCGGCTGGCCGTGGCGACGATTACCCCGACCACGACGATCCCCACGCCGACCCAGAACAGCCACCAGGTGGGTCCGATGGGCAAGGCGATGCCGCCGACTATGAAACCGATCACGATGATCGCGACCGCTACCCAGGAGGTTGGACGACCGTGGTGGGACGGCCCATGATGGGCGGAGTCACCCGCAACCATGTCCGTGCGGTTTGATACCGCCTGATCGGCCACGCCGTACTCCTCTCTTCGGTGCCGCTCCTATTATTCTCCGGGAAGTGCCAGACTGGTCAGCAGCCGGCCCCATCACAGGCATGCGACTCGGTTTAGTGTCCCATCTCGCCTACGATGACATCCGGACGGTAGGGACGGTGGACCGGAACCGGTTGCGGTCACCCATCCGTTGATGAGGTTAGACGATCCGCTGAGGAGCGCGACGAGAAGTGCCAGTCATAATTGATCAGGTCCTTCGCGCAGGTGAAGGGCGAATCCTGCGCAAGCTGAAGCGGATCAGCGAGCAGATCAACTCGATCGAGTCCGAGTTCGCCGCTATGACCGACTCGGAGCTGCGCGCGCTGACCGATGAGTTCCGGCAACGCTACGCCGACGGCGAAACCCTCGACGACCTCCTGCCGGAGGCGTTCGCCGCGGCCCGGGAGGCGGCCAATCGCACCCTTGGCCAGCGGGCCTTCGATGTCCAGCTGATGGGCGCGGCGGCCCTCCACATGGGCAACATCGCCGAGATGAAGACCGGTGAAGGTAAGACCCTCACTTCCGTGTTCCCGGCCTACCTCAATGCTCTGGCGGGCGACGGCGTTCATGTCGTCACCGTCAACGACTACCTGGCCAAGCGTGACGCCGAGTGGATGGGCCGGGTGCACCGTTTCCTTGGCCTCGAGGTTGGCGTGATCCTGGCCCAGATGGAGCCGAACCAGCGCCGGGTCCAGTACGCGGCGGACATCACCTATGGCACCAACAATGAGTTCGGCTTCGACTACCTGCGCGACAACATGGCCTGGTCGCTCGAGGAGTGCGTGCAGCGCGGCCACCACTACGCGATCGTGGACGAGGTCGACTCCATCCTCATCGACGAGGCGCGGACGCCGCTGATCATCAGCGGTCCCGCCGAACAGAGCGCCCGCTGGTACACCGAGTTCGCCAAGCTCGCGCCGCGGCTGCGCCGCGGCGAAGACGGCGAGGGCGATTACGAGGTCGACGAGAAGAAGAAGACCGTCGGCATCCTCGAGTCCGGTGTGGAGAAGGTCGAGAACTGGCTCGGCATCGACAACCTCTATGACCCGGTCAACACGCCGCTGGTCAGCTTCCTCAACAACGCGATCAAGGCCAAGGAGCTGTACAAGCGAGACAAGGACTACGTCGTGATGAACGGCGAGGTCCTGATCGTGGACGAGTTCACCGGGCGCATTTTGCACGGACGTCGCTACAACGAGGGCATGCATCAGGCCATCGAGGCCAAAGAGGGCGTCGCGATCAAGGACGAGAACCAGACGCTCGCCACTATCACGCTGCAGAACTACTTCCGTCTCTACGACAAGCTGTCCGGCATGACCGGTACGGCGATCACCGAGGCCAACGAGTTCCACCAGATCTACAAGCTCGGCGTGGTCCCGATTCCGACCAACATGCCGATGATCCGGGACGACCAGGCCGACGTCGTCTACCAGACTCAGCAGGCCAAGTTCGAGGCCTGCGTCGAGGACATCGTCGAGCGGAACCGCAAGGGCCAGCCCATTCTGGTCGGCACCACCAGCGTCGAGAAGTCCGAGATCTTGTCGCGGATGCTGAAGCTGCGTGGCGTCGAGCACAACGTGCTGAACGCCAAGTACCACGAACGTGAGGCGGCCATCGTCGCCGAGGCGGGCCGGAACGGCGCGGTCACCGTCGCCACCAACATGGCGGGTCGCGGTACCGACATCATGCTCGGCGGTAACCCTGACTTCATTGCCGACGTTGAGCTGCACAAGCGCGGCCTGTCGCCGACCGAGACGCCGGAAGAGTACGAGCGTGAGTGGGCGGCGGCCCTGGCCGCGGCCAAGCAGGCGGTCACGACCGAGCACGAGCAGGTGCTGCTGGCGGGCGGCCTTTACGTGCTGGGCACCGAACGCCACGAGTCACGGCGGATCGACAACCAGCTCCGCGGTCGTGGTGGCCGGCAGGGTGACCCGGGAGAGACCCGTTTCTACCTGTCGCTGGAAGACGACTTGATGCGGATGTTCAACTCCGAGCGGGTCGCGGCGATCATGGAACGGCTCAACATCCCGGCCGATGTGCCGGTGGAGTCCAAGCTGGTCACCCGCACGATCAGGTCGGCGCAGACCCAGGTTGAGCAGCAGAACTTCGAGATCCGCAAGGACGTGCTCAAGTACGACGACGTGCTGAACCGGCAGCGCCAGGTCATCTACGGGGAGCGGCGCCGGGTGCTCGAGGGCGCTGACCTCCGTGAGCAGATCAGCGGGATGATCGACGAGGTTGTGACCGGGTACGTGGTCGGCGCGACGTCCGACGGGTATCCGGAAGAGTGGGATCTGGACAAGCTGTGGCGCGCCTTTGCCCAGCTGTATCCGATCAGCATCTCGGTCCAGGACGTGGTCGACGAAGCGGGCGGGGAACTCGCCGGGCTCTCGGGTGAGTTCCTCACCGAGGCGATCCAGGCCGACGCGCAGGGCGCCTACGAGCGCCGGGAGGCGGAGTACGGGCCGGAGATCATGCGGGAGCTCGAGCGCCGGGTGGTGCTGTCCGTCCTTGACCGCAAGTGGCGTGAACACCTCTACGAGATGGACTACCTACGCGAAGGGATCGGCCTGCGCGGCTACGGGCAGCGTGACCCGCTGGTGGAATACCAGCGCGAGGGTTACGACATGTTCACCGCGATGATGGACGGGATCAAGGAGGAGTCCGTCGGCCTGCTGTTCAACGCGCAGGTGCAGTTCCAGGAGAATCCGATCGTCGAGGAGGCGGCGGACGGGACCGTGCCGCCCGCCTTCAGCGCGAGTGCGCCGCAGTCGGCGGTCGGGGCGCCACAGCAGCAACCGCAGCAACCGCAGCAGCGCGCCCAGCAGCGGCCGCAGCCGCAACCAACCGGCGCGGTTCCGGGACAGGGCGCGACTGCGGGCCGTCCGGCGTCCGGTGGCGGCGGAGGTGGCCGCACCACACAGCGACGGGGCGGAGCGCACGCCAGGACGGCAGGCGCGCCCCCCGAGGGCTCCGGGGCGCCCGGCGCGCCGATTCCGGCTGGGCTCGCACCCAGACGGCAGCAGCAGATGCAGTATTCGGGACCTTCCGTCGACGGCGGTGCGCAGGTGCAGACCAGCCAGGGGCCATCCGGTGGCGCTGACTTCGAGCACGTCGGCCGCAACGATCCGTGCCCGTGCGGCTCTGGCCGCAAGTTCAAGCGGTGCCACGGCGACCCGCGGATGCGCCCTGACGCGTAACCGGCGCGTCGCGTTGACCTCGCGTTCAGGCGGTCTCGATATCGGTACATAGCCAGCGCGCGGGACGCGGCGGCAGACCCACCGCCCCCACCGCCGCGGTCCGCGCGGCTTGGTGCTCGAAGCGCATGGCGAGCGCCCGCGTCCGCGGACCGAACCCGGCGATAACCGTCACCTCCACCACATCCGCGTCAGTCCATGACGTCAGGATCCGCCGGATCCTGACCCCGGTCCCGGTGCGCAGCAGCGGCATGAGCTGCTGGATCCGTGCCTGGACCTGTTCCGTGGTCGAGGGAATGACCTGCCGGAACGGACGTGAACCCGCCACTGTCTCGACGATCGCCTGGGCGAACCGCCGTGGCCAGACCGTCCCCGGCCACGCCGCCCCGGGGCGCGACTTGTCCGGCGGCACGGGAGCAGCCGCGAGCCGGCCGGGTGGGAACGCCGCCACCTCAGGTAGACCGGGGCACGCTAGTTCCCCGGGCACTTGGCGTTCGGCGCCATGCGCCTCGCAGTCGTAAGGCGGAGAAGCATCCGGCACCGCGGCCAGCCGTGGTGCCGGCTGCTCGGGTCGTGGAGAATCCTGGCTCGCAACGTGCATGGTCTCGTTGTAGCGCAACCCACCGACATTCCTGCCGGTCATCGAGCCTTCATGTGGCGTATGTGAGGGATTTTCCGCTATGTGTATCGACGACCTACGATCGTTATCGTGGTGAACGATACGCGTAGTGCTGACGCGGGGATGCCATCCCCCCGAGCCTCTCTGATCCGGGGGGTCATCACGGACTGGGGCGGGGTCCTCACCACACCGATACTGACCACGGTCCGGGCGTGGATCGAGGCCGACAGCATCGATTGGGAGAGCTATACGGCCGTCATGCGTCCGTGGGTCGCCGGAGCTTACGGTACTGACGGCACGCCCAACCCGGTGCATGCGCTGGAGCGCGGTGAGTGCTCCATAGCGGAATTCGAGAACACCCTGGCCACCCGGTTGCTGAGCACGAACGGCGAGCCGGTCATCGCGGCAGGCCTGCTCAGGCGGATGTTCGCCGCGAGTGTGCCGGTGCCTGCCATGTATGAGCTGATCCGAGCCCTGCGCGGCGCGGGATACGGCACCGCGCTGCTATCGAACTCCTGGGGCTGCGATGAGTACCCGCGAGCGGACTTTCCCGCGCTGTTCGACACCGTGGTGATCTCCGGCGAGGTCGGTATGCGCAAGCCGGAGCCGGAGATCTTCCGGCACGCCGCGGCCACGCTCGGCCTGGACCCGCGGGAGTGCGTGTTCATCGACGACGTCGATGCGAACGTCGCGGCCGCGGTAGCTTGCGGCATGACCGGTGTGCACCACACCGATCCGGCCAGCACCGTGGCCGCGCTCGAGGAACTGTGTTTTCTGAGGGGTGGAAACCAACCCCCGACCCCCCGCCTGCGACGCTTCCCGCCGTTAGTGTCACCTGGCCGGAAGGCCCTGCGGACCTTCGCGGCCAGGCGACCCGCGAAGCTCGCTGACGCTCGCCGCGGGGGGCTACTCGACCCGCCAAGCTGGCCTCGCTCGCCGCGGGACTACTCGACCCGCGAGCACCGTGCACCCGCGATGACCGCTTAGAACCTGTTTGGAAGCCCCGCTCGGTCAGATGAAGCGGCCGCCGCGAGAACACCGATGGGGCCATCGGTGCCGCCCTCCAAGGCAATTTGTCCGATTCGAGCGTGCCGATGGCACCATCGGTGCCGTCAGAAGCGAGGTCTCAAGCAGCCGCTTAGCTCGACGCGAGGGTGTCCGGAACCGCTATTGTTGCCAGGCGTGGCGGACTATCCGCATCCGTCCAGCGAGGGCCGGTCGAGGAACATGGCGGCGAACCGGCGGACGGACACCAAACCAGAACTCGCGCTTCGCCGTGCCCTGCATAGCCGCGGCTACCGATACCGCAAGGACTTCCGTCTCGACCTCGCGGACGGTCGGCGGGTGCGCCCGGACATCGTGTTTACCGCGAAAAGGGTGGCTGTGTTCGTGGACGGGTGCTTCTGGCACGCCTGTCCGGATCACGGTTCCAAGCCACGGATCAACGAGTGGTACTGGTCGCCGAAGCTCCTGCGCAACGTCGAGCGGGACCAGTTGAACAACGCGGCTCTCTCCTCAGCCGGATGGACCGTCATCCGCCTGTGGGAGCACGTTCCGCTGGACGAAGCGGTGGCGGCCGTGATTACTGTCCTCGACCCGGGGGGAACCGTCCCCCTGGACCCCCGCGATCATCAGGGGCATCCCGCGTAGGCCCAGGTAGGCACCGTATGGCAGACTCTGGGACACCATGCGCGTATATCTGCCGTCGACGCTTCCGGCTCTGGCCGGGATCTTGCGGGCTGGCCAGCTGACTGCGGGCCCCGCGTTCGCCGTCACGCCCCTGCTGCGGGAGGCGTACGCCAGCGGTGATCAGGAAGAGCTGGAGTACGTCGCCCTGACCGCGGCAGCTCGCGCCTCGCTCCGCATGCTCGCCGGCGACCCCGCTGCCGCGCCGCGGCGGGTGGTCCTCGCCGCCGAGGTCAATGACGCCCAGGTTACCTGGATGGGCCTGGACGCGGATTCCGACCCGGCTCAGGTGATCCTCACCGCTCCGGTGCTGATCGCCGCGCTGGTCTCGGCCCATGTCGATGATCGCCAGGCCGTCAAGGACATCCGGGCCGCTGTCGAAGCTCTCGCCGCGGCCGACGAGGGCGATGACGACGCGCTGTTCGCGGTGGACCAGGCCGAAGGCAACGAACTCGGCTGGTACGCCACCCAGGAGCTCCCCTACCTCGTCGAGCGCTGATCCGCGGGCGTAAGCCCGTGCGGGGAATGAGACCATCCTCGCCCGGGCATGATCATGCGGCGAGCCGCTAGCGTGCGAGGATAGAGCCAACGAAGCCGACAAACTGGGAGCAATCGTTATGGCCGTGATGGACGCCGTTTCCCGGGTACCCTTCCCGGTGAACGAGCCGGTCAGGCAGTACGCGCCCGGCAGCCCCGAACGGGCTGTGCTGGAGAGCAAGATAAAGGAACTCGCCGGACAGCGAGCCGAGCTGACCATGACCGTCGCGGGCCAGGAGAAGATGGCGGGTGGCGAGCCGATCGAGGTGGTCGAGCCGCACAATCGCCGCCATGTCCTGGGCCACATGAACAACGCGACCGACGTGGACGTGGCCGAGGCCGTCCACGCGGCGAAGCAGGCCGCGCCCGGCTGGCGGAGCCTCAGCTTCGATGACCGGGCCGCGATCTTCCTCAAGGCAGCGGAACTGCTCAGCACGACCTGGCGGCCCACCCTCAACGCCGCCACCATACTGGGCCAGTCCAAGTCGCCCTATCAGGCCGAAATCGACGCGGCGTGCGAGCTGATAGATTTCCTGCGGTTCAACGTCGCCTTCGCTCGCAAGCTGTACACCGAGCAGCCGGAGTCCGCGCTCAATACCTGGAACCGGATGGAGTACCGTCCGCTCGAGGGTTTCGTGCTGGCCATCACCCCGTTCAACTTCACCGCGATCGCCGGCAACCTGCCGACCGCTCCCGCGCTACTCGGCAACGTCGTCCTCTGGAAGCCGTCGCCTACCCAGCAACTCGCCGCCCACTACACGATGCGCCTGCTCGAGGCCGCGGGCCTGCCGCCCGGCGTCATCAACCTGGTGACCGGCGACGGTACCGCCACCTCAAGGGTGGCGCTCACCCACCCTGACCTGGCCGGGATCCATTTCACCGGGTCGACGGGAACCTTCCAGCACCTGTGGCGGACAGTGGGCGA